>JAGAVZ010000224.1 GCA_017941635.1 Cellulosilyticum sp. | reverse complement strand
TAGGCGCATGTTATCCAGAAAAGCATTTTGAGGCCATGAGCAAAAGAGCAGATTTAGCCAGATTAAGAGATAAGGTGAGTTCGGGCTGTGATTTTTTAATTACACAACTCTTTATGAATAATGACTGTTTCTATGAGTTCCAAGAAAAATGTTTGGCAAGTGGTATTACAGTGCCTATCTGTGCGGGAATTATGCCGATTACTTCAGCAAAACAAATAGCAGCTTGCATTTCGCTTTCGGGTACTTCTATTCCTAAGGCATTTTCTGATTTGGTTGCTAAGTATGGAGATAATACTGAAGATATGAAGAAAGCAGGAATAGATTACGCTATTAGACAGATTCTTGATTTAAAACAATATGGGGCAGATGGCATACATATATATACAATGAATAAGCCTAATATAGCAGATGAAATAATGAATGCTATCAAATAGCATTTCTTGATAGGATAATATCATAACATAGCTATAAATTAAAATCATTAGAGATAGGGGGGGCATAGTGATTGAAAAGGTAAATCTTAAAGAACAAGTTAATATGAGAATTGCGATGAAATGTTTTATTGTATTGAGGGAGAATTTGATATGGTTACAAAGAAAACTTTTGAAGGATATCCATTAAAGGTAGAATATTCATTAACGAAACGTGGTTGGAAAATGATAGAGGTTATTACAAAGATGCAACAAATAGGAATTGAGTTAATGAAAGAAGATGGCAAAGAGGAATTGCTAAGAGAAAAGGGCGTAATTAAGTAAAACTATTGGATAAAGAGTACAGACAAAAAAGTGGGTAATGGACGCAATATAATCATTCATATAATATGGAGTTAGAAAACAGTATAGATATATTAATACCGAAGAGGAGTGGGAGTATATGAATAGAGAATATGGTATTGCACGCTGTGGCTTAGCTTGTTGTTTGTGTTCAGAAGAAGTACGTTGTGGCGGTGGAAGTGTTTGTACAGGGTGTGAATCAGGAAAGTGTGCCTATGCACCTCAATGTGAAAATCTAAAATGTTCTACTGAACGTGGTTTAAAAGGCTGTTACGAATGTGATGAATTAGCATGTCAAAAAGGGTTATTAGCAAATGTAAAAATACGTGCATTTAATACATTTATTAGACAGTATGGAATAGAACATTTTATGAATTGCTTAGAAAAGAATGAGAAAAAGGATGTTGTGTATCATAGAGAAGGTATTATAGGCGATTATGATCAATTTAAAACAGTAGAAGAGATTGTAAACTATATATTAAAAGGAGCGCAGTAGTCTCCTACATAAGGACTTATATATGTCATTGTATAAATAGGAAAGAACTGGAGACAAATCCATTTAAGTTATATGGTTTAGAATAACTTGCTATTGGACAAAGATGTTATTAAATAAACTATTTTATTGGGGGAATATGACATGAAGGATATGACACAAGGAAATCCAACCAAGCTAATTATTGGTTTTGCGATTCCTATGCTAATCGGTAATATTTTTCAGCAAGTTTATAATGTAGTAGATACACTAGTAGTAGGGAGATATCTTGGAGAAGAGGCATTGGCAGGTGTAGGGAGTACAGGTACACTTAACTTCTTTTTATTATCTTTAGTCATGGGATTATGTAATGGTGCAGGGCTTGTGGTTGCTCAGTGTTTCGGAGCAAAAAATAATAAGAAGATGAAGGAGACAGTAGTCGCACTTTGCTGGGTAGTAGGGATTTTGACGATATTGATTTCTGGCATTGGCTATGTTTTTTGTGAAACGTTTTTACAGTTATTAGATGTACCAGAGAATGTAATAGGCTATTCTATAGAGTATTTACAAATCATTTTTATCTTTTTAGTAACGGCAGTTGTTTATAATGGAACAGCAGCTATTCTTAGGAGTACAGGGGATTCCAAGACACCTCTATATTCCTTAGTTGTATCTTGTAGTATTAATGTGGTACTAGATATCGTTTTTGTTGTAGAGTTACATCTTGGTGTGTCAGGCGTTGCTTATGCAACGGTCATTGCACAGTTTGTATCGGCTATGATTAATTTAGTATGGTTATTACATAAGCGAAAGGTCATTGGCTTGGTGGATATGAATTGGAAACCAGAGCGTACCTCAGTAGAGATGATTATCAAAACAGGATTTCCATCTGCCTTTCAATCTTGTATGATTTCACTAGGAGGAATGAGTGTACAGAGACTCATAAATTCATTCGGTTCCTCTGTTATGGCGGCTTATGTGGCAGCCAATCGAATTGACTCAGTAGCCATTCAAGTCATTGTTTCGATAGGAACAGCACTTTCTGTTTTTACGGGTCAAAATATGGGAACCAATAATTTTGAACGTATTAGAGAGGGACTGTATAAAACACTTATTATGATGCTTGGGGCGAGTATTTCTATTGCAGCAGCCGTATTAGTATTTCGTTATCAATTGATGGGATTCTTTTTGGATAAAAATGCATCACCAGAGATTTTGGAGATTGGTGCCACTTATTTATCGATTATTGGGATTGCCTATATTATTGCAGGTATTATGCAAAGCTATCAAAATGTTATTAGAGGTGCAGGAGATGTGAATACCTGTATGGTAGCAGGACTAACAGAGCTTGCAGGGCGCATTATATTTGCATACCTATTATCAGCTACAATTGGGGTAACAGGCATATGGATTGCGACACCAATTTCTTGGGGCTGTGGTTGTGTCATTCCTGTTGTAAGATATTACTCTGGGAAGTGGAAACAAAAGAAATTAATATAGTAATAATTAATAGAGCAATAGTTCGTGATAAAAATGCTTAGTGGTGGCACAAATAGTTTAATTTGTGCCTGTTTTTGAGAATCGCTTGTATGGGAGGCTCACGTGTGTCATATTATGAGTATGACACACGTGAGCCTCTTTTGATGAGAGAAAATGATGAGGGAGGAATGAGCTATGACACTAAAAGAAAAATTTATGGAATATGATAAAAAAATACCTGTTCAAACAATAGAACTAAGTGGTGGTCGTTTTGCGTATCGATATTATAAAAATCCAAGTCCTGTAGTAGATGTCACAATCGTTGTGTTGGTAGGGGGAACTGGTGCTGGAGATGGATTTTTTTATATGTATGATCAGCTATTTAACAACTATAGTTTTATATCCTTTAATTATCCAAAAGATTTTAAAACGAATAATGACTTAGCAGATGCTATCGCAGAACTCATTCAAAAGCTACAGGTTCAAAATGTCTATCTTTTAGGTCAATCTTATGGCGGGTTACTTGCACAAATTATAGCAAAGAGACATCCGGAAAAAATCAAAGGGATGATTCTCTCAGGAACAGCATCTTTATCAGGAAATATTAATTTTGAAGGTATGTGCAATATTGTGGATATGATTCATCCTAAGAAAATAGCTAAAAATATTAAGATGGATAAAAGATTACCTATGTTTTTGTTATTTCCCTTATTAAAAATGATGTGCAAGAAGAAATTTCCAGACAAAAATTCAGGAGAAGTATTTGAGGAGATTTTAGATATTTGTAAACCAACTCTAACAGGAGACTATTTGGTGCATATGGATACGTTATTAGGTGATTTGGGAACAGAATTTGGAAAACATACACCTAAAGATTTTGAGAAATACAAAGATGAAGTACTTATAATTTTCTCTAAGACAGACCAATCTTTTTGTGAGAATTTAAAAGAAGCATTAGTGCAGATTATGCCAAATCCAAAGGTAGTAGAAGACCTTCCAGGGGGACATCTAGCAGCAATGATAAGCTTTGAAGAGTATAGTAGAGTGGTGAGTCAATTTCTATTAGAGCGAAATACATAAAATACGAGGTGTTTAATGAGTGATACAAATGAAACGAAAGAGTGGATAAAAGATGCGGTACTTTGTTTACTTGAAAATCAGGAATATCATGAAATTTCAATGAAACAAATTGCAGAAGAGGCACATATAGGAAGAAGAACCTTATATCGATATTTTAATACCAAGGATGAGGTTATGAAGTATGTGGCAGAGTCTCTAATGGACAATTTTGCTCAAAAAATATTAATCAATCAAGCATCTACTTTAGAAGACATTAGTCAGTCATACTTTGAATTTTGGGAAGAGAACCTCTCCATATTATTATTACTAGAAAAGGCACATTTACTTTATATTATTGAAAATAATTTAGGATCTCTTATGATGGAGGTGGCAAAGAAGACTAAATTCAAGGATAAACCCTATCCTGTTTTGACAAAAGAAGAATATGAAATGTATTTATATCATTTTTATTTTAGAATTGCAGGCTTTTGGAAGTTGACATTAGTATGGTGCCATGAGTCACCAAGAAAAACACCAAAGGAAATGAGTCAGGTAATGGTGAAAGTTATAGAAGGATAGACAGTTTTAAGAAAAGTATCTAGAAAATAGGCCATCGTAGCTTACATTTTTTGCTACAATTAAGTATAAATTAGTTATATAAATGAATAAAAAGATGTCGGGATTTTTGAGTGATAGAAAGATAAAATGAAATGTAATCCATTAGAAGTAGGTGCAATAGATGCAGACATAATTGGTTTTATTTTTCCAGTACATCATTGGTCGTTGCCAGAGTAGGCTCGAACATTTATTAAGAAAGTACAAATTAATACAAAAGCATATATATTTGGAGTAACGGTACCCAAATATTTGTATACAAGATATGATTCCTCTTACAAGAGAAGTATAGAATAGGGATAAAAAATGTACTAAAGGGGGATGGCTAATAGAGAAAAAGGTAGGGTTAAGGAATACCGATAAGGACGCTAAAGAGGTGACAGCATTGAAGCAAAGAAGTAAATCAAAATGGTTAGTGGCAGCATGTATATTGATATACATCTTTTTATTTGTACCTTTTGAAAAGTGGCTGAACATACAGGGGACACTACTCAATATATGTACAGCATTAAGGATTATTATTCTATTCATAAGCCTAATCATTGGTGCGAATATGAGCTTAAGTGGCATTATTGGTTTACTTTTGCTAATGGGAAGCTTCATTGTGATTTATAGTTCTTTTTACTTTGATGCCTCTATATTATTACATTATCATTTAGAAATGGGTTATAAGCAAAAAATTACGTACTATATTCTACAGTTTTTTAAAAGAAATATTATTGTCATGATGATTGGTATTATGATATTAGTAGTCCTATTTGGAGTAGGTAAATCTTTTGAATGGACTGGGCGATTGCTGGAAGAGGATAGGTATGCTGATAGAAATATATTATATCGAAGCTTAAAAAAGTTAGAAGATAAAATTATAACACTCTTTCCTATTATTGGATATATCATTGTTATGATTACAGTCATTTATTCCTATGCAGGGATTTATGCAGCTTATAATAATATGTACTATGAAAAATATAATTACTTTTGTAATCAAAAAAATTTAGTCGAAACACGCTATGCAAATTCAAAAAAAGAAGAGCTATTTGAATTAGAAGATGGAAGTTATTTCTATGCAGTAAGGGCAATCTATCAGGAAACAGATGAGAATCAATATGAAATAAAGCCAGAAGTCGTTATTGTTAATCGGATGAACACAGATAAAGCGATCGAAGGGATTCTTCTTTTAAAAAGTGGCTTTTCTATGAATGATACGAACACATTTCGTTTTGGAACAGCCCTTTTAACAGATTATTTTTACTTTAGTGCGATTACTTATTTAACTATTGGCTATGGAGATATTTATCCTGTAGCAGATGCTATGAAATACACAGTAGTTACAGAAGGGATTATATCACATTTACTAACAATTATTTTTGTACCAATATTAATGACGCTTTTACAACAGCTTTATGTAAAAAGGGGTAAAAATAAAAAAGTAAGTAACAAATGAAATAGAGGTAATGAGATTTAAACTAAATTAATCATCTCATTACCTCTATTTTTGCTAGAATCAATTAATCTTTAACAGGTGCTGTTTTCTTTTTAATGGTGAAAAAGGCAAGTATTAGTCCAATCACAATTAAACAGCCTACAGTTAAGAAAGAGACATTAATACCATAAATAGAAGCTTGTATAGGGTCACTAGAGCCAGAGGCTAAGCTTGCTTTACTCATAATAGTTACAATGATGGAAGTTCCAATGGAACCAGCTACCTGTCTTAAGGTATTGATGATGGCATTGCCATCTGGATAAAGTTCTCTAGATAAACTATTTAAGCTAGATGTGGTTAAAGGCATATTAATCATAGAGATGCCAAACATTCTGATGGCATACACAGTGCTAACATAAATATGTCCAGTGTTTACACTTAGTCTAGATAAACCGAAAGTACCAAGTCCTAGAATCACAAGACCTGCAAGAGCTAAAGGTCTAGCACCATATTTATCAAATAAAATCCCTGTAAGGGGACTCATGATTCCCATGACGATAGCGCCGGGCATAAGAATCAGTCCACTGTCAAAGGCAGAAAATCCTTTCACATTTTCCAAGTACATAGGAAGTAGAAGTTCAGAGGAAATCAAGCTAGCATAGGCAATCATCACTAGAAGTGTTGAAAAGGTATAGACTGTGCTTTTAAAAACTCTAAGGTCCAGCATTGGATTGTCTGATTTAAGTTGTCTGTAAACAAAGAAAATCAGTACAAGCACGCCAATGATAATAGGCAGATAAACGAGGATATTGCTCCAAGCATAATTTCCTGCATTACTAAATCCATAAAGGAGAGCCCCGAAACCAATAGAGGAAGCAATAAAGGAGATGATATCAAGGCCTACTTTTTCATTTTCAGTTACATTTTTGAGCAAGAAATAACCTAAGATTAAGTCGATGACTGCAAAAGGCCAAGTGACATAGAATAGATGTCTCCATGAGTAACTGTTTAAAATCCAGCCTGATAAAGTAGGCCCAATAGCAGGTGCAAAGGCAAGGACGATTCCAACAATCCCCATAGCAAATCCTCTTTTTTCAATAGGGAATATGGTTAAGAATACGATTTGCATTAAGGAAGTAATAATTCCACTTGCGAGTCCTTGGGTAAGCCTAGCGCATAAGAGCATAGGAAAATTTGTTGCAAAACAACCAATGGTTGTACCGATTGTAAAAAGTCCCATAGCGACAAAGAATAAAGTTCTTGTGGTGTACCTATCAATTAAAAAGGCAGTAATTGGAATAATGATAGCAGTTGCAAGCATATAGCCTGTGCTAAGCCATTGAACAGTAGATACACTGATATTTAAATCTGCCATAATGTAGTGCAAAGCAACATTCATAAATGTAGAATTTAAGAAGGTTACAAAAGCACCTAGAAGAAAGGTAATGACGATGGGCACTATTTTATATGTTTTTTGTGTTGTATTTTCTTTGGTCATCAATAGTCACCTCTTTAAGTTATTAAAGTTAGTTTTTAAAAAAAGAATATTTTTTATTCGTCATAGAAGAATATAATTAAGAATGAATCGAATGTGTAATTCAAAGTAATATCCTAATGACCTTATTACAACAAGTCTATATTAAATGAGGAAAAGATAAAGGGGATAAGTAAGAGGTGAAGTATGAACAAGATATGAATAAAATGTAACAAAAAATGGGAAATTGTCATCTGAAGTCTAAAATATGCTATTATACTTAGGATTAAATGAAAGAGAAAGGGTAAGTATGAGTATTTTAGACAAGAAGCCTAAATTAAAAAAAGGTAACTTTTTAAGTAAGATACCTGGTTTTAGAAGTGATAATCCATTATTTAAGACAGTAGCATGGGTTTATTACATTTTCTTAATCATTTCAGTTATTGCAGTGTGGGGAGAAATGAATTTATTGGCAATGGTGCTTTCATCATTTGCAATTCCATTTATCATTGCAGGTATCATGGATATGATTAGATATAAGAAAAAAATTAAAAGTCAATATTTCTTAAAAAAGGTTGTATTACCATTTGTTATTATGGAAGTATTGATGTTTACATCTATCTCATTACCAAGTAGTTATGTGATAGATTCTGTATCAGAAGATATGACACAGGTTTCTGATGTAGTAAATGGTGAGGAAGAATCTGAGTTAAGTGATGAGTTAATAAACTCAGGAATAGGTTCAGATGGTTTATCAGATACTTCACAAGAAGTAGTGGATAAAGAGCAAGAAGAAACTGTAGATGTATCTAATACTGTGGAAGTAGTGGAAACAACAGAAGCAGAAATTCATTTTATTGACACAGGCAATAGTGATGCTATCCTGATTAAGCAAGGGGATAAAGCAGCACTTATTGATGGTGGTGACAATGACGATGAAGAACGTGTTGTTTCTTATTTACAAAGTCAAGGTGTAACAGAACTTGAATATGTTTTTGCCACACATCCACATGCTGACCACATTGGTGGACTAGATGCAGTAGTAGATAACATCGCAATCAAAAATATTTATGTAAGTAATGGCGATATGGATACCAAAACCTACGCTGATTTCATGACATCTATGGTGAATAAAGGATTAAAACCAAGCGTACCATTTTTAGATAGTGAATTTAAGTTAGGTACTTCAACTTTTAAGGTGTTAAGTGTAGCCAATGAAAGTGAGCCGAATAATAACTCTCTTGTTTTACTTTACACAAATGGCGAAGATAAAATCTTATTAATGGGTGATGCAGAAGCAGAGATTGAAAGCCAAGTGAGCCCTGGAGATGTGGATCTGTTAAAAGTAGGACACCATGGTTCTCATAGTAGTTCAACAGAAGCTTTCATTAATAAAGTATCACCAGAATATGCTGTTATTTTAGTTGGTGAAAATAATAAATATGGACATCCACACGTTGAAACAATGACAACTTTAAAAGCACATAATATTGAAGTGCATAGAACAGATGAGTGCGGAACAATCGTCTTTAAGTCTACAGGAAAAGGTTTAGAGGTAGTATGTAAAGAAGGTAGCTATGAGGCAGGAAATAAGTCTGAATCCACTAGCAGTACTTCTGGAAGTTCTTCTACATCAAGCAGTAGTACTTCATCTAGTACATCATCAAGTGGTAGCAGTAGCTCATCAAGTACATCAAAGCCATCTAGCTCTAGTTCGTCTAGTACAACAAGTAGTTCAAGCTCATCAAGTAGTAGTTCCTCTTCATCTAGTGGCTCAAGTGGTTCTTCAGGTAGAACCGTATATGCAAATGGAGGAAGCTCTACTTCAAACAAATATCATTCATCTCCAACAGCGCACAATATGGAAGGTGCCATTCAAATGAGTGAATCAGAAGCTAAAAATAAAGGCTATGTAGCATGTAAGAAATGTTACTAATATAAAAGAATAATATAATATAGGATAGGTGTGATAAGAAATATTTCTTGTTACACCTATTTTTATTTGATAGCATCTAAAGGAAAGCATGACAGGGAGGAGATACTATTTATAAGACATATTCAACCAGCCAAATAGCAAAAATGGTAGGTGTTCATTCCAATACTGTACGGAAGTATGAAGAGTGGGGACTTATTCAGATTCCACAGAGGAAAGAAAATGGCTATCACGTATATAACAAAAAGCTATGGAAGTCGAAAGGCAGTAGATATCTTAAGTTTTGAGGTAAAAGGGGTTACGATGATTTGTTCTTTCGTAGGAATCAAGTGTTTTAAGTGGGAATAAAAAAATAACCCCCCTAGGGGCTTATAAGAAGACTAACCACCCAATATACTAAGAATGGAAATAAAATACAGTATATGATGAGTAGAACGTACTTAAAATATACTGGTTTGAGTGAGGGTGAATTGGGTGAAAAAGTATGTAGCGGTACTGATGGTTTGTGTGATGGGGCTTGGACTTACAGCTTGTGAAAAGGTGGAATCATCTAAAGAAAAAGTGGTGCTAGAGCAATCTATGCGAATAATTACCGATGGAGCAAATAGGCAGGTTGAAATTCCAGAGACAGTAGAAAGTATTGTTTGTGTGGGTGTAGGCGCACTACGTTATACCTGTTATATGGAGGGGGAAGACTTGGTAGTTGGTGTGGAGGATTATGAAACGAAGCCAGGCATGTCTCGTCTATATAACTATATGAATTTTGAGCAGTTTAGTCAGCTACCTATTACTGGAACCAATGGAGAGCCCTTTGTTGAGGAAATAATTAATGTCGCACCGGATGTTATTGTGATGTCTGCATCTGCCTTAGTAGAAGCAGATGAATTACAGAATAAGACAGGAATACCTGTCGTAGTCGTTCCAGGTAGTGATACAACCTTAGATGACAAAGCCTATAAAACCATCAGAATCATGGGTGAGCTTTATGGTAAGGAAGAGCGAGCAGAAGAGCTCACAAATTATTTAAAAGACATAGAAGATGACCTTGCTACACGTACAGAAGGCATTGCAATGGAAGATAAACCGACTACATATGTGTGCGGCGTTTCATTTAAGGGTGCACATGGGTTTGAAGGAACAGAAGCAGGCTATGGTCCTTTTGAGCTAATAGATGCCAATAATTTAGCCAACACCACAGGACAGAAGGGGGCATTTGATATTGATTTAGAGCAAGTTTTAGCTTGGGATCCAGAAATCATTTTTGTGGATTTTAATGGGATGAAATTAATTAATGAAGATTATGCGTCAAATGCAGAGTTCTACAATAGCTTAACGGCGGTGAAAGAAGGAAGGGTGTACTCACAAATTTCTTTCCGTTCTAGCGCAGCCAACTTAGATACAGCTCTTGCAGATGCTTATTATGCAGCAACTATTTTATATCCTGAGCAGTTTGCAGATATAGATATTGAAGTGAAAACAGGTGAGATTTTTGAAGAATTGCTAGGCGAAAATCCTTATGAAGATTTAAAGGAGGCTGGCTATGAATTCAGAAGTATTACAATTGGCAAGTAGTGAATATGACATAGCATATCAGCGTAATAAAGTACGTAGCATTATCTTTTTAATTGGACTGGGCATCTTGCTCATGATTGCATTTCTTTTATCGCTGAAAGCAGGTTCTTATCATACCCCTATTAGTGAGTTAATTAAGGGAATGTTTGGTGAGGCAACTGACCAAAAAATTAATCTAGTGATTCAAAATAATAGATTACCGAGAATATGTACAGCACTTATTGCAGGGGCAGGACTGGGGATTACAGGATGCGTACTTCAAGCTATTTTGCGAAATCCCCTAGCATCGTCATCAACACTAGGGGTATCACAGGGAGCGAGCTTTGGGGCAGCATTTGCCATTATTGTTTTAGATATGGGCACAGTAGTGGGGCTTGGTAGTATGGCAATTCCTGTTTGTGCATTTGGTGGAAGTATTACTGTTGCATTAGTAATTTTAGGCCTAAGTCGCTTTCGTCAGATATCTGCTGAAGGTATTGTATTAGCTGGTGTTGCTATTAGCTCCATGTTTACAGGTGCAACCACCTTGATGCAATATTTTGCAGATGAAATTCAGCTTAATACGCTTGTTTTCTGGACTTTTGGAAATTTGGGGAATACGACTTGGAATGATGTTGTGAAAATGATGATTGTGATATGTGTAATCAGCATTTATTTTGTTTTACACAGATGGGATTATAATGCCTTGCTTAGCGGAGAAGAAACAGCTATTAGCTTAGGCATTAATGTAAGAAAAATGACGATGATAAATATGATTCTATGTTGTATTACAGCCTCTATTATTGTGTCTTATATTGGCCTTATTAATTTTATTGGATTGGTTGCACCACATATTGTGAGGTTAGTTGTAGGAAACAATCATGTTTATCTTTTACCGGGTTCTGCTATGGCAGGGGCATTATTACTTTTGATGGGAGATTTATTTGCACGTATTGCCATTAGCCCTGTGATTCTACCTATTGGTGCCATTACATCCTTTCTTGGTGGGCCACTGTTTTTATACCTTTTGTTTAAAGGAGGTAAAAAAGCATGTTAAGTGTAGAGCATTTAAACTATCGCTATCATAATGGCCCTATGGTATTGAATGATGTGAGCTTTCAGGTAGAGGATGGGGAATTTCTTGCGATACTGGGTAATAACGGTGTTGGAAAAAGTACAATGCTCAAGTGCTTCAATAAAATTTTGGAGCCACAATCAGGAAAGGTGATGCTAGATGACGAGGATTTGGTAAAGTTATCAGGCAGAGAAGTGGCTCAAAAAATTGCCTTTGTGGCACAGAATGTACCGAGTACCCAAATGACTGTACATGATATGGTGATGTTAGGTAGAAAACCTTATATGAAGTGGGGTTTTACAGAGGAAGACCATCAAATTATCCATGAGGCAATGGAACAAATGGATATTGCCCATTTAAGAGGAAGATTTTTAAATCAACTTTCAGGCGGACAGAGACAAAAGGTTATGCTGGCAAGAGCCATGGCACAAAAGCCAAAAGTTTTACTTCTAGATGAACCAACCAGTAGTCTAGATATACAGAATCAATACCAGGTATTGCAGACGGTTCGAAAAATATGTAAAGAAAATCATATTACAGCTATTATTGTTATTCATGACCTCAATTTAGCCCTACGTTTTTGTAATCGCTTTCTACTTTTAAGAAAAGGGCAGATTTATAGTTATGGTGGAAAGGAAATTTTAGATAGAAAAGCATTATTAGAGGTATATAAGGTACATGCACAAGTGGTAGAGGTCAATGGTCAAAGTATTGTTTTAGTAGATTAGGAGAGGGAGGTTTTGAAGATGGTAAAGGATGAAAATAGAGGATTTTGGAATAAAGCAGTTGGTTTTCATGGCCATGAATGTGGTGGCTTAACAATTGGGTATAAAGCAGTGCTATATGCTATGGAACTTCTTCATATTACTTTTTCTAAGGATGAAGATATTGTTTGTGTAAGCGAAAATGATGCATGCGGTGTGGATGCTATTCAAGCCATTCTTGGATGCAGCGCAGGAAAAGGGAATTTATTATTTCATATGAGGGGAAAGCAAGCATTTTCTTTTTACAATAGAAAGAATGGCAACTCGGTACGCTTAGTATTAAAACCTAGACCAGAGGGAATGACAAAAGCACAATCCTTTGATTACTATCAAGGCCTAGAGCCAAAAGATATGTTTGAGGTGAAAGAGGCAACCATTAAGTTACCAGAAGTGGCAAGGTTATTTGATTCTTATGTGTGTGAATGTTGTGGTGAGAGTACGGGTGCCAATTGGATTCGACT
>JAGAVZ010000223.1 GCA_017941635.1 Cellulosilyticum sp. | reverse complement strand
GTTTGTTCACTGTTTGTACTTTCTTACTCATTAATACAAATCTCCTTTTATTGTAATAGGATTTGCTCAAAGTGATATGTCTTCATATATCAAAAGCCTCGCATCGCGAGGCTCTCTTCTTAGTCTAATCCTTTTTCTTGTTTGATGTACTCTACGACATCTCCTACATTTGATACCTTTTCTGCTTCATCATTTGAAACTTCAATTTCAAATTCTTCTTCAATTGCTACAATAACTTGATAAACATCAAGTGAATCCGCATTTAAATCATCTGTAAAAGATGTAGATAATGTCACTTCATCTTCTGAAATATTAAATTGTTCGCTGATAATTTGTTTTACTTTATCAAATACCATTTACTTAACACCTCTTAATAATCATTTATAGTTTGATGATAGTATATACACCTTTTATAGTCAATATTAATTTACATTTTCCTCAAATTTTACTTTTAATTTTTCTACAAGGCAATCTTTTACAAAACCTTCTGTTTGTAAAATGGTACTATAAATCTCTTTGGCCTTAGAACTACCATGAGTTTTTACAACTAAGCCGTTAATCCCTAAGAAAGGTGCGCCTCCCTTAGTAGAGACATCAAACTTTGATTTAATTTGTGCAATACCTTTTTTCATAAATAAGGCTGCAATCTTTGTCTTTACATTTCTCAAGAACTCTGTCTTAATCATGGCAAGCAACCATTTACCAAAGCCTTCCATAAACTTTAAAATCACATTTCCTGTAAAACCGTCACATACTAAAATATCCACTAGCCCTTGAGGAATATCACGCGCTTCCACGTTTCCATAAAAATTAATTTCTTGACTTTCTGAAAGGAGCTTAAAAGCCTCTTTGGTTAGTTGATTTCCTTTTTCCTCTTCAACCCCGATATTCACAAGGCCTACTTTAGGATTCTCTATTTTTAAGCACTCTTTGACATAAACTGTACCCATACGTGCAAATTGCTCTAAATACTGAGGTTTTGCATCTACATTCGCACCACAGTCAATTAAAAGCGAACATCCTGTTTGGGTTGGAATAAAAGGTGCCATTGCAGGTCTATCTACACCTTTGATACGACCAACAAGTAATGTTGCACCTGTTAATAGGGCACCTGTACTTCCTGCACTAATAAGACCATCTACTTGTTTCTCTTTAACAAGCTTCAATCCTACAACCATGGATGAATTTTTCTTTCTACGAACAGCCATTACAGGAGCATCTCCCATTTCAATGACTTCATCTGCATTAACGATTTCCACTTTTGCCTCATCGTATGTATAAGCAGACAATTTTTCTTTGATGATAGATTCTTTACCTACTAAAACAAGTGTTGAATCAATTTCTTTAATAGCCATCATACATCCTTTGATGATTTCATCTGGTGCATTATCGCCACCCATAACATCGACTGCTATCTTAGACATTTACATCACCTTTATCTTTCTCTTAATAGAATTTAAATATACAAAAAGACAGCTAAAAGCTGTCTTTTTTTTAGTATTAGTCTACTTTTACAACAACACGGTTAGCATAAGAACCGCAAGCTTTACATACTCTATGTGGCATCATTAATTCACCACATTTTTGACATTTTACTAAGTTAAGTGGAGAAAGTTTCCAATTCGCTTTTCTTTGGTTTCTTCTGGCTTTAGAAGTTTTTCTTTTTGGTACTGCCATTTCTACACCTCCTCTTAATACTACTCTTCACTTTGCGGGTGAAAAATATTCTTTAAACCTTCAAGTCTTGGATCTATTTCATCAGCATCACACTGACAAGACTGTTTGTTCAAATTTACGCCACAAACTTTGCAAATCCCTTTGCAACTTGCATCATGTAACCATTTCATTGGTACTGCAAGTACAATTGCTTCAGTGATGACATCTTCTAAATCAATTTCAAAGCCAGAAATCGAGAAGATATCTTCATCCTCTTCATTAGGGTTTGTAGAATATCTTTGATAGATCTCTGCTTGAATCGGACAATCGAACTCTTCTAAACAGCGATCGCATAATAGCTTCACAACAGTAGTGGCAATGCCTTTTACAACATATCGGCTACCCACTTTTGTAACCGTACCTTCTACTTGTGCATCGCAATCAAGTGAGGGATGCAAAGGATTAACTCCTTTGAGAGTAATAGGTTGAACACCTTTAATCTCTACCTCTGATTTCTTTTTCAGTTCATGGATATTAACTTTCATTTTTTCACTCCATTAAGTAACACTTCTGTAATTATACATAGACAAGTTACATTTGTCAATAATTTATTTAGAAACTAATTCTACAGTGTCACGTGCAATCATTAACTCTTCATTTGTTGGGATTAATAACATTTTAACTTTAGAAGATTCTTTAGTTAAATCTCTTTCTACACCACGGCATTTGTTTTTCTCTACATCAAGATCAACACCTAACCATGTTAACATATTAGCAATTTCTTCACGCATTACTGCATTGTTTTCACCAAGACCACCAGCAAAACAAATAGCATCTACACCGTTCATAGCAGCTGCGTATGCACCGATATATTCTACTACTCTGTGTTGGTATGCATCCATTGTGAAACGACATTCAGCATCACCAGCAACTACACCATCTTCGATTTCACGGAAGTCACTTGATACACCTGATAATGCACCTACACCTGATTTTTTGTTCATGATATCGTTCATTTCAGCTGCTGATAAACCTTCTTTTTCCATTAAGAATGTTACAACTGCTGGATCCATATCACCTGAACGAGTACCCATGATAAGACCTGCAAGTGGAGTGAATCCCATAGATGTTTCAACTGATTTACCACCATCAACAGCACATACAGATGCACCATTTCCTAAGTGACAAACGATGATTTTTGTATCTTCGATTGATTTACCAAGCATTTGGGCTGCTCTTTGAGATACATATTTGTGAGATGTACCGTGGAAACCATATTTACGGATACCATATTTTTCATAGTATTCTTTTGGAATTGCATACATATAAGCATGTCTTGGCATTGTTTGGTGGAATGCTGTATCAAATACTGCAACCATTGGTACAGTTGGCATTAATTCACGACAAGCATCGATACCTGTAATGTTAGCTGGGTTGTGAAGTGGAGCAAGTGCAGAACACTCTTTAATTGCTTCTTCAACTTCTGGTGTGATTACAACAGATTTGTTGAATTTTTCACCACCATGAACTACACGGTGACCTACTGCTGAAATTTCTTCTGGTTTACAGCAAGCTGTTTCACCTTCTGTAAGCATAGAAAGTACTTTTGCGATAGCTACTTTGTGATCTGGGAAATCAACAACAACTTTAACGCTATCTTGACCTTCTGTTGTATGTTTGATGAATGAACCATCGATACCGATTCTTTCGCAAATACCTTTTGCAATTACTTGTTCATTTTCCATGTTTAATAATTGATATTTTAATGAAGAACTTCCGCAGTTTACTACTAATACGTTCATCTTTTACACTCCTTGTTAAAACATTATTTAAGTTTATTATTACATTGTTTGTGCTTGTACAGCAGTGATGGCAACTACGCCAACGATATCTTCAGCTGAACATCCTCTTGATAAGTCGTTAACTGGTTTTGCGATACCTTGTGTGATTGGACCATAAGCTTCTGCTTTTGCAAGTCTTTGTGTTAATTTGTAACCAATATTACCAGAATCTAAGTCTGGGAATACTAATACGTTTGCTTTACCTGCTACTTCGCTACCTGGTGCTTTAGCACTACCTACTGAAGGTACGATTGCAGCATCAAGTTGGAATTCACCATCTAATTTAAGTTCTGGTGCTTCTTCTTTAGCAATACGTGTTGCTTCTACTACTTTATCTACATCAGCATGTTTTGCACTACCAAATGTAGAGTGAGAAAGCATTGCTACGACTGGCTCTTCTCCAACTAATTGTTTAAAGCTTTTTGCAGAACTTTGTGCAATAGCAGCTAGTTCTTCTGAGTTTGGATTTTGGTTAAGACCCGCATCAGAGAATACAAATGTACCATTTGCACCGTATTCGCAATCTGGAACTACCATTACGAAGAATGCAGATACAAGTTTTGTATTAGGAGCTGTTTTAAGGATTTGTAAGCAAGGTCTAAGTACATTAGCTGTTGAGTTCACTGCACCAGCAACCATACCATCAGCCATACCTTGTTTTACCATCATAACACCTAAGAATAAGCCATCACCTTTAAGAAGTTCTGTAGCTTTCTCAGCTGTCATCCCTTTTTTCTCTCTTAATTTTACTAACTCTGCTACATAAGCATCCATTTGGTCAAATTTTTCTGGGTCTACAATTGTAGCACCTGATAAATCAAGACCTACTGCAGCTTCTTTAATTTTCGCTTCATTACCAATTAATACAACATTAGCAATACCTTCTGCTAACACTTGGTGTGCAGCATTTAATGTACGCATATCTGATGTTTCTGGTAATACGATTGTTTTTTTATCGCTTTTTGCTCTAGCTTTAATAGTATCTATAAAAGACATTTGGAATAACCCCTTTCAATATACTTTTCAATTACCCTCAACTACTATTATAGTAAATGTATTTCGTGTATACAAGAGTAAAATCAAAAAATATTTCCTTTTTCTTCTTTATCTTAAGTTTATTTTAAGCTACAATAATATCCTAATAAATGTTAAGAAAGGAGATAAAACATGGAAATTGCAGGAATTGTAGCTGAATATAATCCTTTTCACAACGGACATCTTTATCAAATCAATCAAACAAAATTTCAGACTCATGTGGATGCAATTGTCGCTGTAATAAGCGGTAATTTCTCTCAACGTGGCGAAGCAACCATTACTGATAAATTCACACGCACTAAAATGGCCCTTCTCAACGGTGTCGACTTAGTATTAGAATTACCCGTTCCTGCTGCTACATCTAGCGCTGAGCGTTTTGCAGAAGGTGCTATCAGTATTTTTGAACAAAGTCATATTATTTCTTCTATTTCTTTTGGTTCAGAATGTGGAGATATTGCTACTTTAACCAAAATTGCAACCACACTTATTCATGAACAAGATTCAGTTGATCAACTTATAAAAAAACATTTAAAAACAGGTCTCAGCTATCCACGCGCTCGCCAAGAGGCACTCATCGAATTTCTAAGCACTGAATCTCTTTCAAACACTACAGATGATTTATTAGAGACATTAAAAAGTCCTAATAATATACTTGGTATTGAATATATCAAAGCCTTAACCAAGCTTCACTCTACCATTACTCCTTTTACTATAAAACGCGAAGGCGCTGCTTACCATAACCCATCTATTGAAGGGCACATTGCTTCTGCAACCGCTATCCGCAACGAACTCCTTAATGGTTCTATGAAACACACAACAAGTATGCCACCTTCAGCAGCAACGCTTTTAAATCCTACTTCACTCCCTTCCATGGAAAGACTAAGTGCTTTTTTACACTTCAAACTTATGTTTTCCAAAGCAGAAGAATTGTATGCGACCTGGGATATTCCTAGCGATTTAATCCACACATTTATTAAAAATATCAGCGATGCCCCTACTTATATGGAACTCGTTAATCGCTGTACTTCAAAAACCTATACAAAAGCGACTGTACAACGTAGTTTATTACGTATTTTACTTCATATTACAGAATCCAATATTGGTTGTTCACCTCTTACCGTCCCATATATTCGTGTTTTAGGTTGTCGTAAGGAATCTACACACCTCTTAAGGATGCTTTCTCGTAATGCTACAGTCCCAGTCATCACCAATCTAAATAAACAGTATTCTGGTTTAAACGCTTCACAAAAAGCTTGGATAGATTACGAACTTAAGGCTACCAAACTTTATGCTTACACCACCAAGACGCCTTCTTTCGCTATGAGCGATTACACAACCCCTTTCATCCTCATATAAACTTATTTTTAAAGCAGACTATGTCTGCTTTTTGTTTTATCTTTACATTTTAATGCTCTGCTTATTCCTTTGCAAAACTTAGTTATGTTCTTTGATGCTACTTCATATACTAACTTATAAATATGGACAAACTAAGGAGGATTATTATGTCCAAAAAATCCACTTTAACAATCGGTCTTTTACTCCTCATGCTTATGTTTCTTTGCTATCCTAATCTCTGCTTGCAAGCTGCTCAAGATGGTCTACTACTCTGGTTTAACAAAGTACTACCTTCTCTTTTACCTTTTATGATTTTAATCAATATCCTTGTTCCTCTCGACGGCCTTCAATCTTTTATTACGTGGTGTACTCCATTGTCTAAGCGAATTTGGCATTTGCCTGGCGAAAGTTTTTTTGCTTTTTTAATAGGTTTAATCGCCGGCTATCCTATGGGGGCAAAAGTTATAAAATCACTCTATACAGATCATAAACTTACCAAGGAAGAAGCGGAACGCACCTTATGCTTTTGCAATAATTGTGGACCTCTTTTTATCATCGGTACAATCGGGACAGCCATGCTTTCTCAAACGAATATAGGCTATTTTCTTTTCTTTATCCATTTACTTTCAGCCTTGACGATGAGCCTACTCTTAACACATAGCTTTCCACTTATTACGTCTTCTATACCCAATCGTTCTGCCCCAAATACGTATCCTAACTTTTTTAAATTACTAAATTTAGGTGTTATGAATGCCATGGATACTATCGTTTGTGTTGGGGGCTATATCATTTTATTCTCTGTTCTCCTCGCTTTGCTCACACAAACTCCATATGCAGAGCAATTATGTACCAACCTATTTCCTATGCCTAACGCTTCCACTCTTATTAAAGGTATTTTATCCAGCATTCTAGAACTTTCAAACGGTGCATACAACTTAAGCAGAATGCCAATCAATACATATTCTTTAGCACTTATCTCTGCGGCTATTGGTTTCGGCGGTCTATGCGTTTACTTTCAGGCACTCTTCGTTCTAGAAGATACACCGTTTGACACAAAACCATTTTTCATTTCTAAATGCCTCCAAGGGTTATTAAGTTTTGCTTTTACATTGGTATTAGCACCTATTTATTTTAATCATACCCAAAACAAAGTGTATACATCAGGTACAATATCTTATTTTTCTTCTATTTATTTATGGATTGCACTAGCTTGTTTTGCCCTTAGTATTCTGCTTAGTCGATTTATCTTCAAAAAAACAAACTCATGTACTATTTCAAAAAAACTCCCTATCTCTAAATCTAGCTAACTCCTTTTACTGATGCTAGTTTAACTCAAAAAAGTAGCCAAGAAGATACAATCTTCTTGGCTATTTTTTACTTTATATTCGTAAACTTTATTTTAACCTAAATTGCAATAGCAAGTTGAACTAACAGTGTTATTTTATTTCACCACAAAATTATGTTGCATAGATCATATCTAGTTCATCCTCAAATAATTCCTCAGGTGTACGATAATTAAGGAGTTTTCTTGGGAGTGTATTG
>JAGAVZ010000222.1 GCA_017941635.1 Cellulosilyticum sp. | reverse complement strand
TGTTGATTTTCTGCAGTCTCTTCCTTAGTTGCTATCTCGTCTTTCTCTTTACTTTGGCTATCTTCATTTTTACTATTGACTGTTGGTCTATCATCTTCATTAGGTTCTATTTCTTCACTAGGCTCTGTGTCACTACCTTCTAGTTTCTTCAACGGCTGTTGATTTTCTGCAGTCTCTTCATTAGTTGCTATCTTGTCTTTCTCTTGACCATTCTCTTCTGCAACAAACGTATCATCCTCATTCTTCACTTCATTCCCCACTTCTAAACTTTCATCCATAGATTCCTTATGTGCATCTTGTTTTATTTCTTGATTTGATTCTGTACTTTCATCTTCAAGTTCATTAGGCACATCTTGCTCTATTTCTTGATTCGATTCTATATTCTTATCCTCAATTTCTTTATTATTCTCTAAATCCTCTGTTGGATGCTCTTTTATATTTATTTCTTCTTGTTGCTCTATTTCTGTAACAGATATATTCATCTCATGGCTAGAATCATCCATTTCTTCTTTTATCTCAACTATACATTGAGCACTTGTCGTTTGAGTACTTGTCATTTGAGTACTTATTATTGGAACAATTTGTTCGTCCTTAACACATCTATCTTCTTTTATGTTGTTTTTTGTTGGTCTATGATAAGGTTTATACGCTCTTGATTGTTTTTTAGATTCTACTCTATACTGCTTTTCGATTGCTAACTGTTGATTTGATGTATTCTCAAATTCACTTATATTAATCCTTGATATTAATAATGCTAATACCAAATAATAAATTACTCTATTCACACAACACACTCCTATTTTTCAAATACTAAAATTTTCTAGAATATGCCCCCTTACCATACCATTTATTCCTATATTTCAAATTTTTCACCAAAAAAGGTTGCACCCACTAAGTGCAACCTTTTATTCATCATAAGCTTCTACTCTTACTACAAAATGCCCCGTTGCATTTTGTACATCTGCTATATAAAGATTTCGATATGGAAAGTATGAAGTGACTGTTCCTTCTCGAATATTCTCAAAGCGTAAGCTATCTTCCTTATAAGTATGATGCTCTTTCACATTAAAACATATATCCGTATCTTCCTCTATTTTAGAAATGACATGCCAAATAATTTTTCCCTCATTTGGTAACTGAATAATACAAAAATCATTGCTATGTCTACTTGCATATTCATGATTCTCACAGGGTTGACAAGCGATATTAGCCGATGGTTTCATCATATCCACCTCTCCTTCTTAAAAGATATGGTAATAATAGTAGTATAATTTCATTCATTTTTGGAAGATTTCTACATATAATTTGTGATAAGATTATTTTTTATTAAATATCATCAAGACATCATCTATATTTCACCATTCCGTCACATAAAAACTCTATACTGGTTATATAGATACTTACTCAATTAAGTCAATCTATTTTTCAACCCCTTAAAAGGCTCTCTACCTCCCCTGAGGGCCTTTTATCTTATATCCAATTTATAAGTATTTTAATCTCATTCTTCCAAATCTGAATTTGTATAATTTATATATATGTCCTATTTCTTTTGGCTAGTACCCTTTTATTTTTTTATATTTCCCTATCTTCGTCTAAATTTCTTTTATATGCAAACACAATAATTAAAACATTTAATTTCATTATTTTCATATTTTTTGCCATATATCAAAAAGAGGACATATTATATGTCCTCTCTTAATCGTTTCATCTACAGATTTATAAATCTGCTGTATTAAATTTGTTAACGATTGTATCCGCTGCATCACTAATAACAAATAATACATAATTTCCACGGTCTACAACTTTATAATTTTTTACAAGCTCATATTGTGCTGGTAAATAAGTTTCCCATTGTGCTTTTAATGCTTTTACACGTTTTTCAATTCCCGCTTTAACCGCTTTTCTACCTGCCTCATCTACTACTTCAAATACAGCAATCTCTGTTGCATGAACATTCATCATTGGTGTACTTACTACATAGCTTGATAAATGATTTGTTGTGATTCCATAAGTATCTTTAAACATCGCTGTATCCATGTTTGCTCTAGCTGGTAAATCAATTCCATCTGTAATCACAAATAACATTTCTTGTGCAACTGAAGGATCTACTTCACCATATACGCCTTCATCATCTGTCACTGATTCTGTCTCTGTACTTTCTACTATTTCTTCTTTATCTTCTGGCTTTGTCTCTACTGTTTCCTCTATCTCAGTGGAAGTTTCTTCATTTGTTGTTTCTTCTTCAACTACTTCAACTTTTTCTGATTCTCCTGTATCTTCAGTTGTTTCTCCTATAACAACTTCTACTTCTTCACTAGCTGCTGCATTTTTATTAGATGCACCACACCCTGTTAAAATGCTACCACTTAATACCATAGCCATCATTACTGCTAAAAATTTTCTATTCATCTGTCAAATCTCCTTGATGTCATTTCTCACTTTTAAATTATCTTTTTACTAAACTACAATTATTATAAAATAGATAAAAAGGTTTTACATCATTTTAGACGTAAAACCTTTTCCAAAAGTTCCCTTTTCTTGTTCAAAGTTTTGTTCTTGTAAAGTATTACAGCAATCTTGTGTCAAATTTTACTCTTTTAAAGTATAAGCGTTCTCCTATCTAAACACTTACTTCTGCAAAATACTAAAGTTTAATTTTTCATTATTATAAACTATGACATTACTAGTATTTTGACTATATAAGTTCGTCACAGCTTGTCCCTCTATCATACCACTTGCTTCAAATATAAACGCAGGGTCTAATGGTTTTTGATTGACACGATATTCAAAATGTAAATGTGGTGTTGTGCTATCTCCTGTATTACCTGTAAAACCAATAACTTGGCCTTGCTTAACCTCATCTCCTACTTTTACAGCATATGCACTTAAGTGCATATAACGCCCTTCTACCCCTTCACCAAAGTCAACAAATATCATATGTCCGCCCCCTCTGTTTACCCCTTTAGAGTCAGGCGCTGCTTTTGTTACGATTCCATCTGCAATAGCAAAAACTGGTGTCCCCTCTGCTGCTCTAATGTCAATTCCTTGATGAGTATATCCACTTCTTGCTTGATTAAAAGGTGCTAATAGTTCACCTTTCACTTGTAAAGGTGACACTAAAAATCCAGGAATATATGTATAGGTTAAATTATATGTACTTGCGTCAATATATTGTCCATCATATGCAATCTCCTGGCTAATTATATTTTGAGTAGTAGTTGCATGTAAACTTCCTGTCATTATTACTACACTTGAACAAAAAATCCTCATCATTTTTCCTGGTTTCATATTTATTACCTCACTTTTGGCCAAAACAACATGACTTATTTCTTTTACTATAACGCAAAAGAAATAAAATGAAAAACTAAAAATGGCAATTATACATAAATTTATATACTATTACCCATAATACCCTTAGTTTATTGTGACATATTATTCATACTTTACTTATGTGAGGTACTTATGAAAACAGCCTTTAAATACTTTATTTTATTTAGTGTAGGTGGCCTCCTATATATGCTTCTAGAAATCTGGTATAGTAATCACACACATTGGACTATGGGACTCCTAGGAGGTATATGCTTTATTCTTATTGGCCTAATTGACTCCTACTATGACTTACCACTTTATAAACAAATGATTCTAAGTACAATTATTATTACTTCTTTAGAATTCGCTGCAGGTACAATTTTAAACCTTATTCTTAAATTAAATCTTTGGGATTACAGTACCTTTCCTTTAAATATCCTAGGACAAGTCTGTTTACCCTTTTCAGCACTATGGTTTTTAATTTCCCTCCCTGCCATCCTACTAGATGATTGGATTCGTTATACCTTTTTTGGTGAAACTAAATATCACTATAAATTCTTCTAGCTAGAAATCTACTCCTTTTCTAGCTTTATTTAATGTGCTTGAAACTTATTAACTTCTTCTCTTAAACAAGCTGCAATCTCTTCATTTTGTTTCATTTCTGCATTAATATGATCCATACCTTTTACAATCTGATTAGAAGTCTCTGCAATATGGGTAATACCTGTTGTACTTTCTTCAATCGTATTAGATATCCCTTCCATAGAATGCGACATATTTTGGATAATCTCTTGCATCCAATTCGCTTTATTTGCAAAGTCACTCATAATTTCATTGAAACTTCCTGTATCATTTTTATACTTAATTGCCACATTATAGAAGCGTTCATAGTCTTCCATAACCAATTTATTAACTACTGTTAAAACTTCTTCTGCACTACTTGCTAAAGTTGATACTGCACCAGTTACGATACCTGTAATTTCTTGAATCTTATTAGCTGTATCTCGACTACTTTCTGCCAAGCCTCTAATTTCGTCTGCAACAACAGCAAATCCTTTTCCTACTTCTCCTGCTCTCGCTGCTTCAATAGATGCATTAAGTGCTAATAAATTAGTTTGACTTGCAATATTTAAAATATCATCTGTTAACTCATTTACCTTATCTACTTGTTTGCTATGTTCGATACTTGATTTTAGATTAATACTAATTTCTTCTATTTCATTACGTGTCTTATCCTGTCTCTCTTGTACTACGCCGCTCATTCTTTCTGCCTCTGCTCTCATTTGATTAGCATTATTGGCACTACTTATTGCTTCTGATGATATCTTTTCAATCTCTTTACTTACATTTTTTGTCGTTTGATTTAAGGAAATTGTTGTAGCAGAAATTTCTTCCATAGATGCTGCTAATTCTTCAATCGTTGCTGTTGTTCCTACAATATGCTCATTAGATATATCAATTTCTCCCATTACACTATTTACACTTTTACCCAGTGCATCTGATTGCTGAACTAATACATTTATAATTTCTTGTAATGCTTCAATAAATTGATTTACATTACCAACCAATGTACCAATTTCATCTTTTGTTTCTACATTAATTCTCTGACTTAAATCTGCATTCCCCTTATTTACATCATCAATGATTTCCTGCAATTTATTATTGGCACGCTTTGTTGGATTAATAATTCTTATTCTAGTGTAAAATACCGATAATAATGTGACTATTAATAAGAAAATAATATCAATAATAATCATATACCTTGAACGACTTATAGCTAATTTCTGATGGTCTAGTTGTTTATCTATTTGTCGCTCTACGCTTTGTACTGTGCTTTGGAAACCTTCTATATCTGTAAATTCTCCCTCAGATAAAATTTGTGATATTTTTTCTCTATACATTTCTGTTAATCTTTCATACTGGTCGCTAACTGAAATACTTACTGTATTGGCATTTTTAGCAACTAAATATCCACTAACTAATCCCACTATCCCCATGACACATAATAATATTACTGCTAAAACTATTTTTGCTCCTAAACTATTTTTTAAAGCCTTACTCATCATCTTTTATCCTCCCATATAATCCATTCACTGACTATATCCATTCTATATCTTACACGAAATTTGTTGTTAATTCTATATTTTTTAATTTTTTTATATTTATAGTTAATTAGTATAATTTTGTCCAGATTATATAAGATTCCTCTAAAAAAGTGCCAATTACATGGTAATTGGCACTTTTTTATTTAATGACGAGGTCTAACTCTATCTTTCCTTCTTCCTTCGTTTCTTCTATTATTTGGTTTTATTTCAAAATTATTTTTTGGAATCACTTCAAATATCTTAGCTGAAAATGGTGCTAATGCGATATCTAGATAATATGGCTTATCTCCTGCCCCTGCTACTTGTGCATGAATATCTTCTTTTGACAAACCACTGGTTCCTCCGCCATAAATATCTTGGTCACTATTTAAAATTTCTCTTATACAGATAGGTTCATCTACACCAAACTTAAAGGTTTCATAATGATTATTAGAGAAATTTAATGCGACAATCAAATATGGTGCATTTTTTCCCTTACTACTACAACGTTGATAAATATACACACTTTCTGCCATTGCATTGACTTCTAGCCATTTGAAATTGGCACTATTATACTCCCCATCATATAAAGCAGGATGAGTTAGATAAAGCTTATTTAAAGTTGTTATGTATTCACAGAAAGAATCATGAGTTGGATATTGTAACAAATCCCAATCTTGTTCCCTTGTTTCATCCCATTCTCTAAACTGACCAATTTCATTACCCATGAAGTTCAGCTTTTTACCTGGATGGGTATACATATAGGTGTAAAGCGCTCTACATTGTTTAAACTTATCTTCATACTCTCCCCACATTTTCTGCATAATTGTGGCTTTGCCATGGACCACCTCATCATGAGAAAATGGTAAAAGAAAAGATTCATTGTAGAAATACATCATAGAAAAAGTGAGCTTGTGATAGTGATTTGGTCTTTCTTCAGGTGGTATCTTAAGATAATCTAAGGTATCATTCATCCATCCCATATCCCATTTATAATCAAAGCCTAATCCTTCATATTCTACCGGTGCCGTTACCTTTAAGAAAGATGTAGAATCCTCAGCAATGAGCATCGCTCCCGGATTCAGTTTATGTAATCCTTGATTCATCATCTTTATAAACTTCACTGTACATCCATTCACCCCTCTACTCGGATCTCCCATCCAATATAGAGCATTACTAATAGCATCCATGCGCAATCCATCAAAGTGAAATTCTTTGAGCCAATAATTGGCTGCAGATTGTATAAAACAACAAACCTCACCTCTAGAGTGCATAAAATTACAAGACCCCCACTCACTCTGACTCACATCAGCAGGTGGATACTCATATAGCTTGGTTCCATCAAAATTAGCCAATGCATAATAATCTATGGCAAAATGAACAGGTACAAAATCCATAATGACACCAATGCCTGCTCGATGACACTTATCTACTAACTCTTTTAACTCTTCTGCAGTTCCATATCTAGATGTTGGGCTAAAGAAACCTGTGATTTGATATCCCCATGAACAATCTGCTGGATGTTCACTTAACGGCAAAAACTCAATATGCGTATACCCTTTCTCTTTGACATAAGGGATTAACCTATCAGCTATTTCCTTATAACTATACCAGCCATTCTCATTGGCTGGATTGGCCTTCCAAGAGCCTAAGTGTACTTCATAAATATTCATAGGCTTATTGTAATTGAGTTCCCTTGATGCCATCCATTGCTCATCTGAAAAATGATAGGTATGTAAATCTACAATAATAGAGGCACTGTTTGGCCTAAGCTCCATTCCAAATCCATAAGGATCACAATGTTCTACCACACCACCATCTGCTTGATAGATACGGTACTTATACATTTGTCCTTTCTGAGCATTATGGCATAGTAAGCTATATACGCCACTTGAACCTTCGCGATTCATGGACTCTCCTTGCCAATCATTAAATTCTCCAATCAAAGCAATTCCTTTAGCATTTGGTGCATAAACTCTAAATAAAACCCCTTCATCTTGAAGATGCGCCCCAAAATATTCATAAGCATCAAATGCTTTTCCTTCATAAAAATCTTGTAAATACATTTTCATCCCCCATTCACAAAATCGCCTTGTAACTTTCTAAACTCATCTTGTGTCTAATTCTCTAATTTATCTAGCATCTTTTCTTTATTGTAAGATAAAATTCTCCCAACGTATACCTTATTTTTCAAAATTTTATGAATTTTTCTTTTTCTATATAGTACTTTTCTTATCTTGTTGTAAATCCCTTTTACAGTGTTTATTATAATTGACTCAATTTCATTTTTGAAAACAATTATCATTTTTGTTGACAATCATTTCAGAATCTGTTATATTTAATTCATCCAAACAATACATATAAATCATTATACTTCCTGATACCAAGTTAGATGTGATCCGCAGCATATCTAACTTGATATCAACTCCATTATATGTGTAAGACAGTGCACTAAAATGCACTATTATTTGTCCTTTTTTATACATTAAACCAAAACAGACCAAGTGTTAATTCCCATAACACTCGGTCTGTTTTTTATTTAAGACTTTATTAATACTTTTTAAACGATACTTTCATTACATTAAGCTAATTCATCCATCGCCTTATTCACTAAAGCATCTACACGAATATTACCTACTACATCTGCATGACCTTTTACTTTAATAAACTGAATATCAGCGCACTGTGCTACTAATTTGTCCATCTCAATCCAAAGCTCTTTGTTTTCCACAGGTTCTTTCTTTGAATTTACCCAACCTTTTTTCTTCCATCCATGAATCCAAGAAGTAATCCCATTGATACAATAGGCTGAATCACTATGCAGGCGAATAGGAATCGTTTTATTTTTAATGGCTTGTAAAGCTCTAATAATCGCTGTCATTTCCATTTGATTATTTGTCGCCCCATAACAAGCTGCTGCATCTTCTTTATAATGTGGTCCGTAACTTAAAGTATATGCCCATGCTGATTTGCAGTCTTCTTTTCCATTACCTCTTGCCCCACCATCTGTATAGACCATAATCACTTTTTCCATTGTTTATCCTCCATTAACTTGCAACTTACCATATCACACATTATAAAAGAGACCCGCCCCTACATCAAGGTTTAGAATCTCTTTTATCTGTTCTATTCTACTTTAAATAGCTTGTGTATGCGCCTTTAACCACTCTAATGCGTCTCCCTCTAAATGTGGGTTAAGCTTGTTCCATACATTTTCATGATAAGCATTTAGCCAGCTTATTTCTTCTTGATTTAATAAAGTCTTATCAATTGGCGTAGTGTCGATTGGAAAATAGGTCATGTTTTCAAACTGATAAAAAACACCATCTTCTGTTGTCTTATAATCTGTCACCAATAAAATATTTTCAATACGAATCCCATGACTCCCCTTTATATAAATGCCTGGTTCATCTGTTACTATCATTCCTTTTTTGAGTGGCACATGATTATTCATACGAAGACTTTGTGGTCCTTCATGTACTCCTAACATAAAGCCTACACCATGACCTGTTCCACATTTATAATCTAAACCATATGCCCAAATAGGTCCTCTTGCTAAAATGTCTAGATTCCCCCCTGTACAGCCTTCCATGAAAATAGCTTTTGCCATATTAATATGTGCTTTTAGCACCAATGTATAATGTAACTTTTCTTCATCTGTTACACTGCCTAATGCAAAAGTTCTTGTGATATCCGTTGTACCTTCTAAATACTGTCCTCCACTATCAATCAATAATAAACCTTCCTGTTGTAATACTTTATGAAATTCCAAAGTTGGAGCATAATGCATCATAGCAGCATTTTCCTTATACGCTACAATAGAAGCAAAACTTTCTCCCTTATTATTTTCTTGTGCTGTCCTTGCTTTTTTTAACATTTCTATTAAGTCATACTCACTTAATGTCTCTACTTTTCTACATTTCTCAAATTCTGCCATAAAATAAGCTAGTGCACAACCATCTTTGATATGCGCCTTACGAATATTTTCAATCTCTACTTCATTTTTAATTGCCTTGAGACCCATAATCAAATCATCATCTTCTACAATTTTAACTGATAAGTTCTTCTCTAGTAAATGATACAAATGATAATTTAAAGCACTTGTATAACATAATACCTTGGTCGGTGCTTTAATCCCCATTAAAAATTCATCAATCATTTCATATCTTTTAATTTCTACTCCTTGTGCCTTAAGCTCTAAACTTACACTAAGAGGTAATCTAGAACCATCTACACATAGATAGGCTTTTTTCTGTGTAATATAAGCATACGATACCACCATAGGATTATACTCAATATCTGCTCCACGAATATTAAATAACCACGCAATACTTGCCAATTCACTAGTTACATAACTATCTGCTTGCTTTTCTTTCATGAGCTGTCTCACTTGCTCAAGCTTCTCTTTCACTGTAAATCCTGTATAGCAAGTTTCGTGAATATAGACCGGTGTAAGCAATGGCTTTGGGCGCTCTTTCCATATAGGTGTTACCAAATCTAGTGTTGTCTTGAGACTTATATTTCTTTTCTTTAAAACAGTTTGCATTGTTTGAATTGTAGAGGCTGCAAATAATCTTCCATCCAAACCAATTACTTGTTTACGTGATAAATGATTCACTAAATATTCCATATAACTTGGAACATCTTTCTGCCCCATTTTAAATAACTTAATTTCGCTTCCTTCAAGCTGCTTAGCTGCTTGAATATAGTATCGCCCATCTGTCCAAAGTCCGCTTTCTGACTCCGTTACAACCAAAGTGCCTGCTGAACCTGTAAAACCAGAAAAGTATGCTCTACTTTTCCAATGCTCTGATACATATTCACTCATATGTGGATCATTACTTGATATAATATAAGCATTGACACCATTTTGTCTCATAACTTCACGTAAAGATGCAATTTTATCATTTGTGCTCATGTTATGTACTCCTCTATTTTCACTTACTTTATATTACTTATGTTTAGTTTAGCACAAGCCCTTAGTGTGAACAATGTTTATCCTTTGATTGCTGCTTATGACAAAAAAAGAATACACAGCCCAAGTCAACTAAGACTTATGCTGCGTATTCTTCTCTAGCCTCTTTATTCTTTTCACTCTTCTTACTTATATACTCTTTAAACTGCTGCGCTTTCTTCAATCACTATAGTAGATTTTTCATCAAATACTTCTCTATTTAATGAACCATCTTGTTTAGCTACAATTGTTGTACATACTGCATCTCCTGTGATATTGACTACTGTACGTGCCATATCAACAATACGGTCAATACCCATGATTAAGCCTACGCCTTCAATTGGAAGACCTACAGATGTTAATACCATTGATAAAGTAATGAGTCCTACACCTGGTGCGCCTGCTGTTCCGATTGATGCTAGTGTTGCTGTTGCAATAACAGTTAAGTAATCTGATACACTTAAATCAATTTGGAAAAGTTGTGCAATGAACACAACTGCTACACCTTGCATAATAGCTGTTCCATCCATATTGATTGTCGCACCGAGTGGTATTGAGAATGCTGAAATTTTCTTTGATACACCCATTTTATGCTCAAGTGTTTCAATAGATAATGGAATCGTTGCATTAGATTAACGGGTTTACTTTAAGGGTGCAAACCAAGCAAATCACATATAGAATCACACTTAAAATCACATGTATTTTCACAAGAAAATCACTTGTGATTTTTTCTTTATTTATCAAAGGTTATATGGAATTTACATAATGAAATCACCGTCAAAATCACATATAAAATCACCATATAAATCACATAAATATAAATTTATATTTGATGTGATTTGGTATGTGATTTTATATGTGATTTAGTAGGAGATTTTGGTATAATTAGCTCTTGTTTGGCAACAATTTAATAACTCAGATTTAAGAGAGGTGTGATTTATGCAGTTTATTAAGCCAAAGAATATTAACAAGCAGAAAGTTGAGTTCTTGCTTTCAAATAGGACAAAGTTAATTATTGAAGCCTATGCAAAATATACAGGTTATGATGAAGGTGAAGTTGTAGACCTATTCTTAGAGAATTTACTACAAGACCAAGAGTTTATAGATTGGATATTAAAACAACGCTATAATAAAAAACTTTATTCGCTATTGGCCTCAAATCAGAGGGAAGGAGCTGAGTTAGGTGGGAAATCTAAAGAGGAAAGCTGCTCATAACGATTTAGATTTGATTGAAACAATTTGTCCATTTACTAAGGAACAGCTAGATGCTATGTCTAAAGATTACCAGGAGCTTTCCCCTCTTATGTTTGCGAAGAAGTATAGAGATGTATTATTTTGTGCTTCTGGTTTAAAGGATGATGAGTTCTTTAATGAAATTCAGATGAACTTTTGTGATAATCCTTTCTGCAATCATTATGGAAAGGAACAAGAACGGTTTTCAAATATAAGAAATAAACCTTACAGATATAAGTTAGGTGGTAGTTATAATGAAAAGGGTATTAGATGTAACGATATAATTACTGATACCTTTGAAGAAGTTGGTTCAGATTGCACTGTAGATGCTCTATCAAATTGGTCTATTGCAGAAGAAGTCAAGAGATTGAAGGTTATTAACTCAGTACATGACTTACATCCAGATTATGTGTTTCATAAGGATGGATGCACTAATGCCTCATCAACTCCTTTTGATGATCCCTCTAGTTTCTATAGAAGAGGAACAAGTACAGGGAAATCTCAAAAATATCAATGCAAAACGTGTAAAAAGATAACAAATGTATTACCTTGCACTAAACAAAACCATACGTATCATCAAAAGAAAAATGCTATACTGCCATTGCTTGCAAAACTATTAGTTAGCAGAACACCAGTAAAGAGATGTTGTGAGATATTAGAAATTTCGCCTAAGACATACTATCATAAGTTAGAGTTACTCTATATAAAGTGCTTAGAGTTTCTTGAAAAGCATGAAACCCATGCTCTTAAAACTCAAGCTTTTGATGAAGTTTGGCTAAATACGGATAAGATGCACTACTACTTAAATAATATCCGTAGAAAGGGTAAAGCATCAGCATCCTATCTCGATGTAGATGAAAGTAAGTTTATTACGTATCTAGTTACAACGGCTGATGTATTCTCCAAATATGTCTTCAGATCAGACATTGCCTATGATTATATGGTCGACTTAAAAGACATAGATGATGATACAAAGTCTTATTATGATGACCATCTTTATGCTTTTGCATGTAAAAATGATAGATTACGTTTTTCTTACTCTCCTCAACAGCCTACCCGTAATGATACTCAAACATATGCAGAATATGAGGCTGATAGAGTCAGATTCTTAAAAAGAGAAGATTATATCCAGGGCATGCATGTTAAATCAACATATACAACCATTGCTCATTGCCTTTTAATCAAGCAACTATTAGGTGCTAGTAAATATGTATTTATATCAGATGATGATCCTTCTATTGAAACTTCAATACTCAGAGTATTTAAAGATGAGATTAGAAATAAAAATGGGGACTACTTCATATGTAAGCTAGATAAGTCACTTGATAATAAGGAACGCTACTCTCGCTTTATTGAATCTAAAAAAGAAGTAACTGCATATAGAAAGCAGAACCCTAATATGTCATTTAAAGAAGCCCAAATAGCGTTAATCGCAGAAACATTAGAATGTCATGCTTTTCATGAATCTGTTGAAAAATATGGTCAAATCTATCATAAAAGGAGCAGAAATTTCATTGAACACCCGCTACCATCAATTAATGAGGGGGTAAGATATTTAGATTGCCTGACACCAATAGACCATTTAGATACTATTAAGTTGGCTACAATGTTAGTAAATGTGAATAACCACGCCGTTGATACTTTTTATAATCAAGTAAGACGAAGAATCTCTATTTTGGAGAGACCTTTGGTAACAGCTACTAATTCAGGTAAGAGCTATATTTATAGCAACTACAATCCAATGTATGCTCAATATGCAGTCACAATCCTTAGGACATTCTATAACTTCTGTTGGACTATTAAAGATTTTGATGGAGAAATCCAAACCCCAGCCCAGCGTTTAGGAGTTTCTAATAAAAGCTATAACTATGAAGATATTATTTACTTTTGTTCTTAAATGCTCTATTAATTAAGACCAATCAAAAAGTAAAATATATCATATAAAAAGCTCCATCTATGTTAAGTCACAGATGGAGTTTTTTCAATACTGTATAATTACAAGTATCGAGATTTACTACAGTACGGTAATCTTTTATTCTACTGCATTGATTTTTATATCCTGATATAGCGGATTCGATAATATTTCAGCATTCTCTTCAAAGAATGCCTTGCCAGCTTCCACATCATCTGTAAGATAATACATAAACCATGCCGTAACATATCCATCTGCATAATAAAGCATTTCGCCATGATCGGCATCATTTCTTCTTGCAAGTACTTTAGTCACATTATTTGGGATATTATTATATAATTTTTGTAATCCTTCTAAAGGTGCAATGACTGAATCAGTATTGCCTGTTGAACCCATTATTAAGGTTGGTGTCTTTATTAATGTATCATCGGCTTCCCACTGGAAGAGATTTATGCCTTTTGTATCACCACAGCTTAAAATTACTGCTGATTTATAAGAAGAGGCATGTCTTTGCTCAGTAATGGCATTTACTACGCCAAACCCTCCTTGAGAATGACCTGTTATACCAACTTTATCTAGGTCTATCTTACCTCTAAATACATTACCTGCCCCATTTACCTCTCCCTCATATTCGTTTAATATTTCAAGATAACGCACGCTCATTTCTGCTGAAAATCCATTCCATGCATATTCTTCTTCTGTAGCAATTGTGATGAACCCCCATGAAGCAAGGTGCTTTTGTAATGATTGATATTTAGAAGCTACAGCACCTGTCCCATTTACAAATACAACAACAGGCAATTTACCATTCATATCAGATATATCTGTTGGATAAAATATCTCATATTTCTTAAAAGACATCAGAGCTGGACTTTCCATGTAGCTCACTTCATGCTCACCCATTGAGATATACTTTGATTCCAGAACCCCACCTGTTTTTACTGTCTGTGTATAATTATCAGGAACAAATGGTCTTTTTGATAAAATTACACCAAAAATAACTACTACTAAAATAATAAACAGTATACAGAAACCTACTAACATCAATATTCTTTTCAACATTTTTTTAATCTTTAACTCCTTAAATTCTATTTTATCCTTCATTTCAATAAATATCTATTCACCATGTTTGGCATATTTTTACTACCTTTTTTATTACTCAACTCTCTTTTAATTAGGTGTTGGCATATATTTATCTAAATAGGTAACAACCGCGTCCATAAATGCTTGGTATACCTTATTATCATTTTGAAGTCCGTGACCTGAATGTGGTGCTTCAAAATATTGATAATCTACATTGTTCTCTTCTAAAGCATTAACTAGATGTGCTACAGTATTATATGGACATAACTTGTCATATTTTCCATAGGCAATAACTGAAGGAACTGAATTTTCATTAACCCAGGCATAAGCTGATATAGGTTTCATTATCTCTTGAAGCTTATCCGTTCCAATTACATCTTTATCTATTTCTCTTCCAAGCATTACGCCAAATAGTCCTGCCGCAGCTTCATTACTTTTATCCAGTCCATAAGTATCCCAATCTTCAGCAAAGAAGCTTGATGGGCCCACCATTTCAAACATCATTTTAACTGGTATAGGAGATTCTTCAGCATCTCTATAGGCATATAACATAGCAAGTGTTCCCCCTGCTGAGCCACCACTAATAACCATTTCATTTAAATTGTATCCAAGCTTTTTTGCTTCTTCCACAATAACAGGTATAGCTTCTTTTATTTCTAACGATTGGGAATAAACGCTTGCATTATTTTCATTAGTACGAAGTGTATAATTTATACCTGCTGTTACATATCCCTTAGA
>JAGAVZ010000221.1 GCA_017941635.1 Cellulosilyticum sp. | reverse complement strand
TTATTATTCCTATTACTGGTAAGTCAACTGCTTCCTTTATAGCTTTTATATCGTTAACACTGTTAGCACGAATACCTACCGCTCCACCTTCTTTTGCAGCTAATGCCATTCTACTCATTATAAATGAACTATGAAGCGGTTCATGTTCTAATGCCTGGCATGATACTATTAATCCTCTATTCATTAAAAATCACCTCTTGTTATTCTTGACCAATTATATCGTTTATTTTTTGTTTTAATGGATCTGCCATTGCTCCAAATATAGCTTGGACTCCGCCTTTAACTTCTAATACTGCAGTTGCTCCTAAAGCTTTTATTCTTTCTTTATCAACTTTTGAAACATCTTTAACTGCAACTCTTAACCTAGTTATACAAGCATCAACATCATCTATGTTTTCTTTACCACCTAAAGCTTTTAAAACTTCAGCTGCTGTTTCATTCATACTATCTTTTGTAACTACCTTAACTTCTTCGCCTTCTGCCTCTCTACCTGGAGTCATAACATTGAACTTAGTTATTAAGAATCTAAATGTAACGTAATATAATACTGCCCATACAGCACCTATTAATAATACATATATCCAGTTTGTCTTATCATTTCCTTGAAGAACTCCAAATAATGTGAAGTCAATTAATCCACCTGAGAAAGTATTACCTATTGATATATTTAATATATCAGCTAGGAAGAATGATAAACCATCGAAGAAAGCATGTACTACATATAACCATGGTGCTACGAATAAGAACATGAACTCTATTGGTTCAGTTATACCAGTAACAAATGAAGTTATTGCAGCTCCTAAGAATAAACCACCAACTAAATTTCTCTTTTCCTTTGGTACACAATGATACATTGCTAAACAAGCTGCCGGAAGTCCGAACATCATTGTTGCAAAACGTCCTGCGAAGAATCTTGTTCCTTCTGTGAATAATCCTACATGATTAGGGTCTGCTAATTGAGCAAAGAATATATTTTGTGCTCCTACTACAGTTTGCCCTGCAACTTGAGCAACTCCACCTAATTCTGAATACCAGAATAATGGGTATATCATATGATGTAATCCTACTGCTCCAGTTAATCTTAATAAGAATCCATAAAGGAATGTTCCTATTGGTCCTAGACTAGCTATTCCATTACCTATTGTTACTAACCAGTTTTGGAATGTTGGCCATATCATAAAGAATACTGCACCAATAAAGATTGCTGTAAATGAAGATACTATTGGCACAAATCTTGAACCACCAAAGAATCCTAAAACAGATGGTAATTGAATATTGCTATATTTATTATGTAGATATGCTACCACTGATCCTATTACTATAGCACCAACTACTCCAGTATCAATTGATCCTACTGCTGGATTAAATGCATTTATCATACCTTTAATAGATGCATTCATTACTAAGAAAGCTACTGCTCCTGCTAAGCCTGCTGTACCTTTATCCTTCTTAGCTAACCCAACTGCTAGACCTATACACATTATTAATGCTAAATTCCCAAATACTACATCCCCTGCTGAAGACATAACTTGAAATATTCCTTGTAACCAAGGTATATCTAAAAACGGATATGCTTGTACCGTATTTGGATTTGATAATGCTCCACCAATACCAAGCAATAAACCTGCTGCTGGTAATATTGCTATTGGTAGCATAAATGATTTACCTATCTTTTGTAATTGTTTAAACATCTATGTTCCCCCCTATTTTATGAAAATAGTTTTTAATTTGTTAATTTCAAAGAAAACTATTTCCTGAAGATGTTTACATGATAACATGAAAAAAATTTTCTTGCAATAGTATTTTTGAAAATAATTTTTATTTTTAAAAAAGGTAATTTTACTCGTTAACAATATCTTCTCTCTATCAGGCTACTATCTCTGTTTACTTATTTATAATTTCTTAGCTAACGCTAAAAAATCATAGCGTTAGCTATGACTTTTAAATCAATATAACATTACATATTATTTATCATATTGAGGTTCTTCTTTTTTCACAAAATCAAGTCTTGACTTAATTTGCTGTTCTACACTTTCCATTGTGTCTGCAAGTTGATTAAACATTTGCTTTGCTTCTTGATTATCTGTATCTAGAGAAAAAGTCTTCATATCTGCAGCTAATCCTTTAGCAGTAGCTAATGCTGTTTCCAGTTTAGTTCCTGTTGGCATTAAACTACCTCCTTTGTTACTTTTTTATTTCAAATATATTTTGTTCATAATCACTCTAAATATTCAAATTGTAATAAATATATTCTATTTTGGATTAACTGCATATTTATTATAGTTTATATTAGCAAATGAATTAAATTTATCCATACTGGTTAAAGTAAGTTAGTAAATAATTTAATAACGATGAAGGAGGATTTTGCATGACTGTTATTTCAAAGGTAAAACAGACACTTGCTACACTAAAAGGTGCTGAATCAACTTTAAAAATGTACTCATTACAAGAGCGTAATGAAGAAGCTAAAGCTATTTATGCCGAAGCTTCTAAAGAGATACTTGAAATTAAAACTGACTTAGAAAAAAGAATAGGAGTTATGGAGTTTGAAGAACCCCAATATAAAGGTAACTAAATGAGGTGGCATATGGATTCTTGGTTAATAATATTATTTAATTCAATAATTCTATTTTTTTTAACATTTGTTATAACAAAATATTTAAAGAAAAAAAACATAGCTAGATCCACTCCTTTTGACTTTATTTCTTATGTAGTAATTGCCATTATAATTTCTCTGACATCTTTAAATATAATTAACAATATTTATTTTGGATTGATTACACTAGCTGTCTGGGTACTTCTACCTATTATTTTTGATTATGCTTCGATGAAAAGTAAATACATATATAACGTAATGCATGGTAAAGAAAGGGTATTAGTCAAAAATGGAAAGATAATGGAGGATAACTTATCTAAAGAGAGAATCACAGGCCAGGAATTTCTAGAAATAATGCGTTCAAAAAAAGTATTTAACTTAGCAGATGTTGAATTTGCACTAATGGAAACAACCGGTGATATAAATGTTAGTTTAAAGGCTGATAAGAAAGCTATTACTCCACATGATTTAGGACAGCAAGTATCACAAAAAGCTGAACCACAAACAGTTATTTTAGATGGAAATATACTAAATGAAGGCCTTACTAACGCTGGATTAAATCCTAACTGGCTTAAAACTCAGCTAGAAATCAAAGGGGTTACCCTTGAAAATGTTTTTCTAGGTCAAGTAGATTCTTCTGGAGACTTATATATTGACCTTTTTGATGATATGATACAAGTTCCTAAAACACAAGTCAAAGAAATGCTATATGCAACTATTCAAAAAAGTCAGGCAGATCTTATGTCGTTCGCTTTAGACTGCGACAATGATGAAACAAAGAAGATGTACTCACAAAACGCTGAAAAGCTAGAAAATGTTCTTGTGAAATTAAAACCATACTTATTACGTTAGAAGGTGAATTAATTGTCAAATATGAAAAAGAAAAAAATGACTCCAGTTCAGCAAGAATATGATGAATTAGTAAGTAGTATAGAACCTAAAAGACCTATTTTGACTAATTGTATAAGAGCATTTCTTGTAGGTGGTGCAATATGTACAATCGGTCAAGGGTTACAGTGGATTTTTATGAACTATTTTAATTTTGATGAAAAAACATCTGTAGCTCCTACTCTGGTTGTTTTAATCTTTTTTGCAGCTTTATTTACTGGACTTGGAGTTTTTGATCATCTTAGTCAATGGGCTGGATGTGGAACTGCTATCCCTATCACAGGTTTTGCTAATTCTATAGCTTCTGCTTCAATTGAGCATAAAAGTGAAGGATATGTACTTGGGGTAGCTGGAAATATGTTTAGCCTTGCAGGGGCAGTTGTTGTTTATGGAACTTTTGCAGCTTTTATAGTTGCTACAATAAAATTTATAATAACATGGTTAGGAGCGATGTAAATGCTTAAAGGACATCAATCTTGGATATTTGATTCTAAGCCTACAATATTAGCTTCTGCTGCCGTTGGAGGCCCCTTCGAAGGCAACGGTGCCTTAGCTGACGACTTTGATATAATTTATGAAGATTTATGGCTTGGTCAAGATAGCTATGAAAAGGCAGAAAGAACTATGCTTGAGCACGCCTGCCAAAGAGCACTAGAAAAATCACATTTACAAAAAGAAGATATTAATTTCTTTTTAAGTGGAGATTTAATGAATCAGATTATTTCTAGCAGCTTTACCGCAAGAACCTTAGGTATTCCTTATCTTGGTATATTCGGTGCCTGTTCAAGTTCTATGGAAAGCTTATCACTAGCAGCTCAATTAATAGATACCAAAGCAGCTGACTATGTTGTGGCAGCTGCAAGCAGTCATAATGCATCTGCAGAAAAACAATTTAGATATCCTACAGAGTATGGAGTTCAAAGGCCCCCTACTGCACAATGGACAGTAACAGGTGCTGGAGCTGTAGTCCTTGGTCATAATGGAAACGGTCCAAAAGTAACCTCTGCAACTATAGGAAGAGTAGTGGATATGGGTGTTTCAGATCCTTATAATGTTGGGGCAGCTATGGCACCAGCAGCTGTCGATACCATCGAAGCTCATTTTAGGGATTTAAATATTGATGCTTCTCATTATGATTTAATTGCTACTGGTGATTTAGGTAAAGTTGGGCACGAACTTTCCAACGCTTTATTCAAAAAACATGGAATAAACATGCCAACAGATATATTTACAGACTGTGGACTTTTAATATATACAAAGGATCAACCGAGCTTTTGTGGTGGTAGTGGTTGTGGGTGTTCTGCTACCGTAACTTATGGTCATTTACTTAATCGTATGCGAAAAGGAGAACTAAAGAAAATGTTAATTGTTGCAACTGGTGCATTGATGTCTCCTATATCCTATCAGCAAAAGGAAAGCATACCTTGCATTGCTCATGCTGTTTCTATAGAAATGTAAAAAAGAAGGTGTGATTTAAATTATGGAAAAATTTATTTTTGCATTTATAGTAGGTGGCTTAATCTGCGTAATTGGTCAGCTTATAATGGATACCTTAAAGATTACTCCAGCACATACAGTTTGCACACTAGTTGTAATTGGCGCAATTTTAGGAGGACTTGGTTTATATGATCCTTTAGTGAAATTTGCAGGTGCAGGTGCATTTGTGCCTATAAGTAGTTTTGGAAATACCCTTGTAAAAGCAGCTATAACAGAATCTGAACAAAGTGGATTTATAGGAATATTTACTGGTATTTTAAAAGAGGTAAGTGCAGGAGTTTCTTCTGCAATAGTATTTGGATTCTTTTCTGCAATGATATTTAAACCAAAAGGTTAAACATATTAAAATATAGTATTTATTGAAATTCCCCCAAAATGTTAGATTTATTTTCTCTAACGTTTTGGGTTTATTTATTATTATCTCTTTTAATTTTAAGAATTA
>JAGAVZ010000220.1 GCA_017941635.1 Cellulosilyticum sp. | reverse complement strand
CATAGTCTCTCCAAATAAAATTTTTTCTTACTTTAGCCCCTATAAAAGGAGCAAAAGGATAGTAGCGACGCACTTCTTCATTAAATCTTTCTCTATCTTCTTCTTTACCTAAAGCTAATTTGACTTTATAAGCTGGATTTTCATAAAGTGCAAGAATCATAAACGCAATATAGACGGCAACTGCTACAATTGGTCTTAGTAAATTTAATAACTCAACAGCTACAATCTTAGTTTCTAATAGATTTCCTGTTTCATCTATATAGTGGCTCATTTCATACAGAATCGTATCATGCTTTACCTTCATGCTCCCTTCTCTAATATCATTAACCATATTCGTTAACCAAGCTTCTAATTTATTCCTAGAAATTCTACCTTTCCAATGCTCAATACCTAGTTTACCGAAACCAAAGACCATTTCACCTAATGCCCTTGCCACATCTTCTACTCGTTCCTCTGGTAAAGGAATTCCTATCCATTCACAAGCAGCCTTACATAAAATTTTCTCGGCTTCAACAATAAGAATCACTTCATCCTTATTAGACCATGTTTCAATCGCCTCTTCCCACGCTTTAGTCGCTAACTTAATCAATTCTTTTTCTCGCTCCTTTGTTGTAAAGTTCATCAAAAGAGCTCTTCTATTTTTATGTGCTCTGCCATCTAATCCTTGTATACTATTTTTTCCTATTAGTGTTTCTTTAACACGATGCGGCATGACACCTTTTCTCTCAAAAAGTTTAGGATTATAAAATATTCTAGCGCCATCTACGCCCGTCATACAAATTACTTTCTTTCCCATTAGTCTTGTCTGAAAGAAATCTGTTTGATAACAATATGTCCTACGTCCAATAAAGGTGTATCCCTCATTTAATAACTCTAATGTATGATCTAACCCTTTATCTTTTGGAAATTGTTTTACTTTTACCATAGATGTAATACTCCTATTAATGTGCCTTATAGTTAACTTATTGTTTATTTTTTAGTGCATCTCTAATTTCTTCTAATAAATCATTAGTTTTTTGTCCTTGTTCTTTCTGTGCTTCATCTTTTGTTTTAATTTTCTCTGGATTTTGCCCTATAAGAAGGATTAATAAGAAAATACATAGTGCAGTTATAAGGAAATTAAATGCTATTTGAAGAAAGCTTCCATACATAATAGCAACTTCAGGTCGGTTATTAGTCGCTTGACTTAGTACCCACTTCATATTTGATAAGTGAATTTTACCTAAAGGCATTGCTATTAATGGCATCATAATGTCACTTACAAAACTATTAATCACACTAGTAAATGCACCACCTATGATAACACCTATAGCTAAATCCACTACATTTCCTCTTGTTACAAAATCTTTAAACTCTTTAAATATATTCTTTTTCATATGTTATTCACCCTACTCTATGTCTGTCACTTGTCAGATTTCTTAAGTACACATCATTAGAATTCGTATAATCCTTTTACCTAACTCTATTTTTCACTATCACCATGAACTTAGAATACGTAGCAAACCTCTGGATAAAATAAATCATGATATAAAATTACTATGAAAGGAAATTATTTTATGGATACTCATTTGCTTGACTGCCTTACACTTTGGTGTGAAATTGATTTAGATTTATTAGAACATAATATCTTAGAAGCTAAGAAATTCCTTTCACCTGATATTAAAATCATGGCAGTTCTTAAAGATAATGCTTATAGTCATGGTGATATTGTAATTGCAAATACTATGGAAAAACTGGGAATTGATTTTTTTGCTGTTTCTCATATAGATGAAGCTATTAGACTTCGAAAAAATGGCATTAAGAGTAGGATTTTAATATTAAGCTACACTTCACCTCATTACTTTGAACTACTTTGTAAATACCAACTTACACAGACATTAATTTCTTTAGAATACGCCAAAAAGCTAGATGATTTTTGCAAGGCAAATCACTGTCAGATTACTACTCATGTAAAAATTGATACAGGTATGCATAGATTAGGCCTTTGCTATGATGGTACAACCAATACGATTGATGCCATCTTAGCAATGTATCATCTTTCTCATTTAACTATTACAGGAACTTATACGCATTATGCTGTAGCTGATAGCTTGATTCCTGCCGATATTTCTTATACAAAGAAACAATATCAACTATTTCAGGAGCTTATGCTTATCTTAAAGGAAAAGGGCATCAATACAGGTATCATACACACGCAAAACATCTCTGCTACCCTTCATTTTCCTGATTTTAAATGTGATTATTGCAGAGTCGGTTCTTTACTTTTAGGTGTCCCATACGGAGATATTGCTACTAATCCTCAAGCTAAAAACTTTAAATCTATCCTCTCCTTAAAAGCAAGAATCTCTATTGTAAAAACACTACCACCTGGTGCTAAAATCAGCTATGGTCTTAACTATACGACTTCACAAACTGAGAAAATTGCCGTAGTTGCTATCGGCTATGGTGATGGTTATCCAAGGTATCTTTCAAATAGACAAATGCATGTTATTATCAATGGAAATTTTGCTGAAGTAATCGGTAATATCTGTATGGATCAACTCATCATTAATGTAACGAATATTGCTCATGTTAACGAAGGTGATATAGTGACATTAATCGGCTCAACTAATGATTATACCATTTCATTAGATGATATCGCTCAAATGATGAATACCTTAAATAATGAGATTGCCCTTCATATTAATCCTAGGCTTCCTAGAGTTTATAAACAAGGCAAAGAAATCTCTGTCAAGTTTTCAATCTTCTGATAATATTCATAATGATGTAACTTGCTACTAGTGTTTCCATATAGGACATACTGTATCCTAAACTTAATAAAAGATACTTTATGTTATTTAACCTTACATCTTCTATGATAAAAACAGAGCCAGGAAGCATGAAAACATCTTCCTGGCTCTTGATATATATTCATCTTATTACTATTTGAATTGACTAGCTTGTAAGCTGCCCAAGTATGTTCATATTACTCATCATCTCGAACCTGCTGTTTTTCTAATTTCTTTAACTCTTTTAATGGTTTAATCGAAACAATAACAGCTAAAATTGTCGCTAAGAAATCAGAAACAGGTTGTGTCAGCATTACACCATATAATCCATATGGCATTTCTGTTGGGAAAATCCCTGTAATAAAACCAAGGCTTTCTCCAAAGTTTTGAAATACTGTTGGCAATAAAAGTGCAAGAGGAATGAAAAAGAACCCTTGTCTTGAAATAGAAATAATCCCTGCTTCTTTTGCTTTTCCCATTCCTTGAAATACGTTGGTTGCAATTAAAATCACTGCAACAAATGGGAATAAAAAGCTCATGGCAGTTAAAGCATTACATGCTAATGCTGTTACATTTGCATCACTTGTAAACATTCCAACAAAGAATGTTGGGAAACTGCAAAATAGAATGGTGCAGGCAGCCCCGCTACTTATGAGTAATATAGAAGTAAATCGAATGGCTTCATTTAATCTATTATATAAACGTGCACCATAGTTATAAGCTGCAAATGGTTGGAATCCTTGAATAAACCCTGCAATTAAGTAGACTGGTAACGTATAAATACGATTCGCAATCCCTATGGCTGCTACAACATCATCTCCATATGGCATAGCTGCTGTATTTAAAATACTTGTTGCAATACTTAATAAGAATTGCATTAAGAATACAGGGATACCAATTTTCACAATTTCTACTGTAATACCTGCTAACTCCTCTTTACGTGAGAACGCATTTTTTAGACTAAGTGTTAATGAGCTTTTTCCAGCTTTATAATAAGATAAAAGATAAATAGTCGAACAAATTTGACCTACTACTGTCGCAATTGCCGCACCAGCAATTCCGCCTTTTAATGTAAACATAAAGATTGGGTCTAAAATAATATTAACAACTGCTCCAATAATTAAGGAAACCATACTTCCTTTTGAATTACCTTCTGCACGTACTAAGGCACTCAGTGTCATATTAAGGATGGTAAACACACTTCCAATAAACAACCATCTTGTATAACGAATGCCCTCTTGTAAAACTGTTTCACTTGCACCAATTAGCGTTAGTAATTGTGGTAAGAAAATCAAGCCTAACACTGTCGTTACAAGAGCAATCCCTACTCCTAATACAACTGCAAAAGACGCAGTTTGGTTGGCACGCTCTACATTCTTACTTCCAAGTAATCTTGAAATATAAGAAGCAGAACCGACACCTACAAATGTTCCTAATGCACTAATTGTCATAAAAACAGGGTAAGATATGGTAACGGCCCCCATCGCAGCAGAACTATTTAATTGGCCAATAAACATGGTATCTACAAAGTTATATACAACACTAATGACCATAGCGATCATGGCTGGAATACCTAATGCAAATAATGTCTTCTTCACAGAACCAGTTCTCATGATATTCGAACTCATTAATAAAGCTCCTCCTTATTTGTTATTTGTAATTTTTTACACATAGTTGTCATTATATCTAAGGGGGAGCCATTTGCATACTATATTATTTCAATGACTCAGTTATAACTTTTTATTATATCCATAGTATTTTGTAACTTCCTTAATCAATTCTTCTGCTTTGGGAGAGAGTATTTCATTTCTTCTCATAATATATCCTGCGATTACCTCAATTTGCTCCTCTAACGCAATGCATACTAACTCTTTTTCTTCTAAATATGGCTTATTCATAAGCAAATCAAAGCTATAGGAAGGAAGAGAATGAAGAAGATTTCTCAGACTTTCTAGGTCATTTACATAGAGTGTCTGCTTCGGAGAATCAGACCAAATCTCAGATAAATCGGCACTGTATTTTAATGGAGAAGAACTTTCATCCAAATAATCAATAAATATATAGTCCAAAAGTTCTTGAAGTCGTATACTTGACCTTTCAGCAAGCGGACTATTTCTTCCAACTACAACACAAACTTTACTTTTCTGCAAACTCGTAAATTCCAATTTACTCCCCTTTAATCGCTTATTCATGATATTCTTTTGCAGCTTCGATAGTACAATAAATCCAAGCTCTGATTTTGTATCATACACATTTTTGATGACATCAGAAAGAGGTGCGATGTTCATGGTCACTTTTAACGCTTGAGGTGTTGTGTTATAAATTTTACAAATAGCCTCTGATAAGTATAGACTCTTACTTTGTGAGACTTCCAGTACTGCAATTTCCTCCTTGCTTTCCTCATCACTATATATACTTTTCAAATGATTGACTTGTCCTAAGATGGAACGCGCATATTTAATGAGTACCTTACCATCTTGGGTAACTTCTACCCCTCTACTCGTTCGATTAAAAATGTAAATTCCCAGTTCCTTTTCTAAATTAGCAATAGAACTACTTAAATTAGGCTGAGATATAAATAAATTTTGTGCTGCTTTATTCATAGAGCCTACTTTGGCTACTTCTAATACATAAATTAATTGTTGTAATTGCATCGTCTTTCCTTATTCTGCTCTCTTTTGATTTTACATCATAAAAGACCTACCTATTACGGAAGGTCTTTTATGATTCTTATATAAATCTATTTGTTTAATAATACCTTTATTGCTCAACCTGCTGTCTTAACAACTTGATTTCTTCTAAAGGTAAACCTGTCTTAACTGCTATAATGTCATCTTCTAAGATATCTAATAATGCTTTTGCCACCTCAATCTTCCCTTGCTCTATACCTTGTTCTATACCTTGTTCTATGCCCTCTTGAAATTTTTCTCTATCTCTTTCTAAAAGTGTCATATACTCCACCTCTACTCTCTTATCTTCCTTAACTGAAATTACCTTCTGATTAAGTGCCTTTACCAGTTCACTTTTTGCACATCTTGCGTTTTCATCCGTTGAATGTTCAATGTAATTCAAGAACTCTTTCATTTCCTCATCTACATCATCCAATGTTCCCTTAGTATTCAAAAAGATTTTACTTGTTTCATCACCAAGTAATAAATCATACTCTTCATTATATCTGTTTTCATGTGTTCCTTCTTAGTTGGCGAACCACCTACTTTAAGTATATCCTAAGTTTCTATATTTTAAAATACTAAGTGATTAGTCCATATGCCATATAATCTAAAGGAAATAAAATGAGAGCGTAAAATTTTACGCTCTCATTTTATTTCACTATATGCCTAAATTTATGATTAATAATAGTTGATATTTATTTAAAGCTACGTTCAAACATACTATGTTTATCCATTAATTCTCTGTATTCATTGATGCCTAATCGCTTTAACAAGCCTAATAAAATATCACTGTGTACAGGAATTTTAATGGCTGAATCATAGGCCACTTCATTAACGGCTTCTCTTCCTTGTTCTGCTGGTATAAGTGCCTTTGGCCCACCTACACAACCACCTTTACAGCCCATCCCTTCAATAAAGCTAGCACGTACTTTGCCTTCTTCTAATTCTTCAAGTAAGGCTTTACAATCTTTCATACCATCGACCTGCAGTGAGGTAAAGACTTTTCGTTTTTCTGGAAGTAATTGGTCAATAATATCCCATACAGCTTCTGAAACGCCACCTGTTCTGCCATAGAGTCTACCACCTGTTGCCGCATAATCTACAGAAGGTAGTCCCTTACATTCTGCTACATCAATGCCAAGTGCTTCAAAGATGATTTTTGTTTCCTCAAAGGTAAGTACATAATCCACATCACCTTTTAAGTCAGGCTCTTTAGCCTCTGCTTTTTTGGCAATACATGGGCCTACAAAAACGACTTTGGTGTCTTTATTAATGGCCTTGACTACCCTTGCCATTGCAACCATTGGAGAAACAGATGGTGAAACTTCTGGAACTAGTTTATCATATACCTTTCTAAGAGCAGCTACCCACATTGGACAGCAGCAAGAGGTAATCATAAAGTCACCTTTTTTATGCACATGGGCATCGAACTCTAGCGCCTCCTTGATACTTAAAATATCTGCTGCCATAGCAACTTCTAGCATATCTGCAAAGCCTACTTTAATAAAAGCTTCCCTTAGTTGGTCTAGTGTAACGTCCTTTCCAAATTGTCCTGCAATAGCAGGTGCTACAATAGCCACCACTTTTTGATTTTGTTTGAAAAGCTCTAGGACAGGCATAAATTGTTTGGTGTCTACATAATTTCCTGAATCACAAGCATTGACACATCGTCCACAACTTAAGCATAGATTAGGGTCAATCCATCTATCTTTCCCATCTTCAAACTCTATAATCGCATCAAAAGGACATGTGGTTTGGCATTTGCTTTTACCCTCTACCTTTTCACAATCCATGCCACAATTTTTTACCTTTTGCACAACTTTATGGCGTACATTTTGACTCGTAATCCCTTTAATAATCGATTGGATATAAGTATGGTCATCTGCTGAAGTATCTGCTTCCACACCGCAAAAAACAGCTAATATTTCTTTGCCTTCTTGTGTACTTTGAAAATCTTCTTTTAGTATTCTTTCAAAAGTTTCTTCAAAATTTCCCTCATAATAAGCTTTTACGAGTTCTTTATAAATCGCTTTATATTTTTCTTTCATTATATGTTCTCCTCTACTTACCAGTATATTGCTATTATGAGTCAATTTAATAAATATAATCCTTCAAATTATATTGATTCCACAAACAATCGTTTATATTTTCAGAATATGTTAAAATAGATTTAAACTCATCTATCCATTTAACACTTACTACTAGAAAGGAGGCATTGAAATGAAAATTGTGGCACTCATTGAAAACAAGTGCAATAATGATTTACTAGTAGAACACGGTCTTGCAATCTACATTGAGTATGATGGACATAACTATTTACTTGATTCAGGTAGGGGTTCTCTCTTTATCGAAAATGCAAAACAGCTTGCAATCGACTTAAGCCAAGTAGATACATGTATTTTATCTCATACGCATCTAGACCATGCTGGAGGCTATGATGGATTCTTTGAAATCAATTCTAAAGCTAAGGTCCTTGTAAGAGATAAAGGCATTGAGCCTTGCTATTCTTACAAAGAAAATCAATATAAATATGTAGGCATTCCTATAGAAACCTTAGAAAAGTATAGTGAACGATTTGAATATATTAGCGGTAAATACCTTGTTCGAAAAGGTGTCTGGCTCTTACCTCATACCACCCCTGCTTTAGAAACACGTGGTGCTTCTATGCAAATGAAAAGAATGGTTAATGGCACACTTCTAGATGATGATTTTGCTCATGAACAAACGCTCGTCTTTGAATGTGATGAAGGACTTGTTATTCTCAATAGTTGTTCCCATGCTGGCGTAGACAATATCTTAAAAGAGGTCCAAGAAGCCTTCCCAAATCAAAAGCTACTCGCTATGATTGGTGGTTTCCACTTAAAAGATATAGAAGGCAAGGTAACAAACATTAACCACCCAGCTGCCATTAGAAGTTTAGCTGAGTGGGTCAAAAATATCGGCATCAAAGAAATACATACAGGGCATTGTACAGGAGATGCTGCCTTTGACATACTTAAAGAAACATTAGGTGAGCAATTACACTATTTCTGCACTGGAACCGTCCTAGAGTATAACGAATAAAATATAAGACTGATGCGCTATAAAATTTTACTTTTAGCACACCAGTCTTATTTTCGTTTACTTATTATTTTCTACTTGGTCTCTAAGCATTCTTACCTCTTCTAATGAAAGTCCCGTTTTAGCGGCAATCACTTCATTATCTAACACATCTAATAAACTTATTGCAAGCTCTATTCTCGCTTCTTCTCTTCCTCGCTCTATCCCTTTTTCTATTCCTTTTTCTATTCCTTTTTCTATTCCAACTTCTACACCCTCTTGGAATTTCTCTCTATCTCTTTCTAAAAGTGTCATCCATTCCACCTCCACATTTTTATCCTCTTTGACATGATTAACCTTATCATTTAGCGCCCTCACAAGTTCACTTGTTGAGTGACTTGCCACTTCATCCGTAGAATGCTCAATATAATTCAGAAACTCTGCCATTTCCTCATCTATATCAGCTAGTGTCCCTTTTGTATTTAAAAACACTTTGGTTGTCTCATCTCCAAGTAAAATACTATGATCTTCATTACATCTATTTTCAAAAGTGTAAATATGCCTTCCTTTATTAAATGGATCAAATGTACAAATAAAGATTACAAAACTCTTATTCAGTTTATTATAATCTTCACCTTTTGATATTAAATCTAAATCGATACTTCCTTGATAATAACGGCTTCTTTTGGCTAGATTATTACGTTTACCTTTTTGCATTTCTACATTATAAACTGTCCCCTTATTATCATGAACATAAATATCAAGTCTCACCGCTTTACTATCCAATAGAATATCTATAACCTTTTGCTCCGTAGGCATTTCAATGTATTTTATTTTAATACCCAGTATTTTTTCAATGACCTTTTTACAAATTTCTTTATCGCTCATTACTTTTGCAAAAAGAAAATCATCATCTAAATTCAATTCATTAATTGTTTTATACATGTGTTCCTCCTATTCGGTGAAACTCCTATTTTAAGTATAGCCTAACTTTTTATATTTTAAAATACTTGGTGTACTATTTAGTCTATGTATGATATTTATGCTATACGTACATTATTATAGTGAAAATTTTATGCTCAGTCATGTAATGTTGATCCCATATAAAAAACGGTAGTCTTCCATTCTATGAAACTACCGCCTTTTCACTTTTACTCATATTTTATCCTTCTAAGATTTTACACTTCTAACCCCTTATTGCTAGATTAAAACTTATTGATTCCTTATTCTTATTTTCTTCCAAAGCATCTTTACGACTCTTCCAAAAGCAATAGATAGACTGACTCCTCCTACAAATAGAAGTATAAAAGTAACCCCCCAGTCATTTGTAACCCTCATTATCACTTCTGATATAATATAAACGATTATGCAACCTAAAATCCTCACATAATTGAGCTTATTTCTTTCATTTTTCCAAGGATAAAGTATGGAAAGCATCCATATAATTAATCCCAAAAGTAGTAAATCACTCTCTAGCCATTCTTTTAAAATAATCAAATGACTCCCTCCCTTTGTTCTCATTCAAATCCTAACACATTCTTTTTATCCTATTGGAATCCATATTTCAATAACAAATATACGATTTGAAATAATTTATTTACCATTAACCATTTTCCTATGTGCTTTAATCTTTTTCATTGCCCAATCATAATGACTGCTCGTTACGCTTATGAAATAAGAACCAATTGTACTGCCACCTACCCAGCCATATACATTCTTTTGGAATAATTCTTCATTTGACATGGTTTGGATTAATGCCATGATTTTTTCATGTGACTCTTTAAACTGTTCTAATGCTTCATCCATAGAAACAGCTTGGTTTCTCTCCCAAAATACAATATTCATATCACCATATGTTTTCCAATTATAACCTTCCATTAGAAAAGGCTTAAATACACCTGCTTTGTTATTGTCAACCCACTCTAGCATGAGGTTATGCCACTCATGTAAATGAATTAAAACATCTCTTAAATTTTTGTCTCTACCCCAGTGTGCTTCTTTCTTTTTTGGGTCTAGTGAAAAGTCAAATTCTGTATTTAATTCTATTTCTGTCATAGATTCAATCAGTTTCAATAGTTTATCATAGTTTAAATTTGCAGCTTCTATTAAATCATTCTTTGTCTGTGGTCTTGCCATATTATTATTCTCCTTTGAATTTGTTTATAGGATTATCATAATACAAATAACCTGACATCTCGTGTCATATTTTAAAAATTTTTATAGTTTCAGAAACAAAAAGCATTCAATAAGCATTTCATTAGAAGCAACAATATTTCCTTCTTGATTTATGAAAAAGATAAATAGACAGACTGCGTATTTTACAATCTGCCTATTTATCTTTCCTTTATGATTTCTAGTTTTCAATTAAGCTCTTCATATAAGCATAATCTGCCCTTGCTTCTTCTGGTTTAATTTCTTCTCTAAGAACAGTTGTTTCTGGCATATTCACTTTTGTCCAGTCCATAACTTTTTTGAAGTTGGCTTCATTGGTAGCAAAGTCTGCTTTTTCTAATTCACCATCTGCACCAAGTTTGATGCCTTTCATATGTAATGCCCAGATTTTATCGCCAAACATTTCAAAGCATTCATCAAGAATTTCATCTTGGCGAGCAATATTATCTTTTGTAAGAAGATTAACTAAGTCTAAAATAATTTTTAAGCGGTCTGATGGTACACGTTCAAGTAATTCTTTAGCTAAACTAGGTGTATTTAAAGTATGTCTTGCAACAGGTTCAATGGCTACATCAAGGCCAATTTCTTCACCTTTTTTCACAATTTGTTTCACAGAGTCTACTAAGCCTTCAAACGCTTCTCTTCTTTCTTCCTCTGACCCATCTAATGGGAAGTTTGTCGTTTCTGAACCAATGCATCTTGCTCCTAAGAATTTAGCAAAATCCATGCCTTTTAAGAAACGGTTTACATGTTGTTGTCTCACCTCTGGATCACGGTGACCAAGTTCCACATAGCAACCGAATACTGGAATAGCGATATCATATTTTTCCATTGCTGCTTTAATATCTTGAAGTAATGCTTCATCTACATCATCTAAGCTATTTACCCCTTCTATTGCTTTTGGAATGGCAAGTTGAATGGCATGGAATCCATCTCCACTAATTTTTGAGAATAAATCTTCTAAAGGTTGTTTTCCATAATCGTGTGCTCTAAGCCCTATGTACATTTTGATTTCCTCCTATTGATTGCACATTGTACCAAATATAGATTCAATGCTAAATAAGTTTAAACTCTATATTTACATACCTGTGCATATTAATTCACAAAAAAATATTTACTTAACTAAAATTTTATCTGAAAATCTTAATTAAGTAAATTATTTTCATCATATTAAATTATATTTTTTTATTCTTTAGTAGGAATATAATAGTGGATTGCTTTGAAAGAAATCACCATCAATAATACTCTAATCACAAATGTATCGCTTCCTACGCTTTCTCCTTTATACCAAAATATTAGTATCCACGCCACAATTGCTATAGCCACTTCTGAAAGCAGATTTATTATTTTTCTTTCTTTAATCTCTTCTACAATCCTTAAACTTGCAGCAATAACTCCACAAACTAATGTTCCAACCAATCCTACTAAGAAACTCACACTCAATAAATCAGGAAAGTTCGTAGATTTTAGCTGTTCTGTTTTGCCAAAGTAAATCACTACACCTACTAAAACCAAAAATATAACCATCCAAACTTTACTTACCTTAAAAAAAATCTCTTTCATAATCGCTCCCCCATTCCTTTTATTCTTTATTACTTCATCATTTTTCCAATCTATCTATTCTTTCCTGTATAATATCCAAAACTCCAACCTATATTAACCTAAATGCCACTACCATAATGGTAGCAAAATCCCACATAATAATATGCTTGTAAGACTACTCTTCTTGTGCTTTAATATAATAACTTCCAAGTCTTGCTCCTAATACTATGATTAATATTTTTTCTACGACCTCAATTAATTCAATCTTTTCTCCTCTTATCAAAAAAGGTAGTATGCCACAAATAATTGCAATTCCAATGACACCTATAAGTTCCTTTACCTTCTTTTCTCTAATATCTTTTATGATTATTAAAACACCCATTAGCCAATAAATCACTATTATGAGCTTCCTATCTTATTTGTTTTTCTCATTTCCTTATTCTATTTTTACTATCCTTTTTTTGTGTGCTTCGTAACTTCTAATTTTTCTCCTAAAGTCTTGTTTCTCTTTGTTCAGCAATTTCGATTAGTTCACGTTGGTTTTCTATATCAGAAGCATACGAATAAGTACGTGCAACTTTTTCAAATTTCTTTTTAAGCTTTTCTGCTTTCTTCTGATTCTTTTCTGCAAGCAGTGCATAGACATACTGGGTACGAATAACTGTCGGAAAGGTACTCATGCTTTTCATAAAGTTTTGTTGCTTTTTATCTAGCATCTCTTCTAATACTTCTGCTCTATTTTGGCTAATGAGTTCACAATAAATACGGTCACAAATAAGTAAATGACGATGTACCCCTACCATTGCTGTATCCATAGTGAGATATTTTTCCATGAGTCGATCAGCATCTTCAAACGCTAAGGCATCCATTAATCGATTACAAGTAAATACACCAGCAGCAGCACACATACTATTTTGCATTTCCTCATCTGTTGGCTGCAAAAACCATTCTTCTGGCATATCCTTAATACGTATACCATCTGATTGCTCTTTATTCACTTTAAGTTGTACCCAAAAGGCATACTGTGCTTTTAAATCTTTTTTGAGCATAATAGCATTGTATCCATCATTATCAATGCTACCAAGTCTCATTGGAATACCATTCAGTAATGCAAATGCTATCCCTATGATCGCCATTATCAAAAGAAACTCTGAAAGGATTGGTATGTCATCTGTCATTTTATAAATGCCAAATAAAATCCCTCCAACTAGTAAATTTAAAATGGCACCACCTAGGTTATATAATACAAAAGGCATTTTGCCATCCACTAAATCTGGTGGCGCCATTAAACACTGTCCACCTGTACCTGCGATAGAAAACTTTTTAATCTGCCATTTCCCCTCTTGCTTTACCAGTGTCCACTTGCCAATACGAAAAGATTCATATTGATAGCCTGATATTAAACCAAAAAGCAAGTGTCCACCTTCATGGATAATAGCCTGAGTATAAAGTGCAATAATAAATAAAACGATACCTTTAGCCAATGAAAAAAATTCCTTCCCCACAGACTGACCCACATGCCCTTCTGATTTGCCTTGACTTGCCCCCCAGGCACCTATTATAAATCCTATAAGTGCTGGCACTGCCATTCCTAGCCACTCTTTATGCTGTTTTTTATTGTTTTTATGCTGCTTATTCTTTTTTTTATCATTTTTTACTTTCATACTTATCTCCTCATTTAAATCTCTTCTTATTTTTATTCATTATGTACAACGCTATATCATTCGTCTTAATTCTCTGTTTCCTTTTGTTCGTCTTTTTTGAGTATAATTATTTTAATATTCAAGTATTTCATAATATATATCTTAGTATACTCTATTTTTTCATAAAGCTATATAGCTTTTTATTACTCCCAATTATTACTCGCAATTATTACACCTAATTGACCTAGTCCTACGCCTTTAGAATCACAAGAAAGCCACCGTAGATTGCAATCTACAGTGGCTAATTAAATCATATTCTCTATTCTATTTTGCTTCAACAACATTTATGAGTCTCTTATATAAGTGTTTCTCTCTTTATATTCAATTCTTCATAACGGCAAAGCCCACATTGCAGTGCATCTTCCCTGAGTCTTAAATAAAGTTCTGCATTAGTTGCATAATCATAAGGTCTTACAAATATGGCACCTATCCCCAATGCTAATGCTCCTAATAGATACCATCCCAAAAATGATAAATCTAAAACAAAAATATCCCACTTTTGTCCCCTTGTCATCTCTTGACTCAGCTCCATGGCACGCTTTGTTCCAATATTAGGGTTATCGGCAAGAATATAAGGTACCATACGATAGGCATAACCTTTTACAATCCCCGGAATAATCAATAATAGTGTCCATAAAAATATAACAAACCTGGAATAAAACATTGCCTTAAAGATATTCCAATAACGGTTTTCCTTGAAGCCATATACTAAATAATCCATTTTTGATTCACCTTCAGCAGCCCTAATAAAGAACTTTCTACCACCTACTTCTATAATGTGGCCTACAAACCATGCTATAAGCATAATAACAATTGCTACGCCCCCTACAATCATTAGAATGAACCATAGGTGGTCTAACTCCATATGCTGATAATAATTTTTCTCTCGTTTTATACCACTGTTACTTCCACTACTATCACACCCTAAACAAACCATAACTAATGCCACAATCAACGCTTGCCAATAATTTGTTTTTAAAACTGCTTTTGCTCTTTCTTTAAGTTCTTCTCTTGTCCACATTTTAATCCCCCTCCTTATCATAATCCCTATTTTTCTAATAATACTATTACGCCATCATACATTTTATTCTACATTTTTATTTTGTAGGATAAAGTATAGCAGCTCTACCTATCACTACGCCCCCAAATAATAAATCACTTCTAGCCTTCAATTAAGCTCTTCATATAAGCATAGTCTGCTTTTGCTTCTTCTGGTTTAATTTCTTCTCTAAGTACTGTTGTTTCTGGCATGTTGACTTTCATCCAGTCAATAACCTTTTTGAAATTCGCTTCATTTTCAGCTATTTATATTGATGTGCATTTAAATTCACCAAAAAAATATTTACCTAACTAAAATTTTATCTGAAAATCTTAGTTAAGTAAATCAAATCTTAATATATTTAATTGTATCTTTAATCTTTTAATTTTTACTTTGAAAAATATATGTACCGCTCTTTAAGCCACAGCCAATTATAATGGCTCTAACCATTAAAGCTATCCCATCTATCTCTATCCCTTTTTGATATTGCCATAAAATATAGCCACTACAAAGGGCTAATAGCATGACACATTGCCCTAAGGTTTGCAATATCTTTCCTGTTTTTATCTCCTCTATCATACTCAAAATGAAAGCTATGAGGATACAAATAGTTGTTGCTACAAGAACCAATATAAAGATGCCTAGCACAATATTTGGTATTTGTTGCATCTTATCTCTGTTTCCTACTAGAAATGCTATTAATATCAGCATACAAATACAAAATAGACTAATACATATCTTACTAACTTTTAAAATAATCTTCTTCATTAATCCCTTCCTTACATAAAGTAACATGCACCATATACTATTGCGACACATGTAAATGGTATAATCGTAGCTGGAAATCCTTTATAAGTCTCTTTTTTATAAAGTTGTCCAATAATCATACTATCAATCATGACGCCTACCATAATCATAAGGCATGCCATAATATAGGCACCAATATGTCCACTTACATGTTGGATGCCTCCTATCCACATTGCATAATAAAAATGGTCTCCAATTCCACGAGTAGGTACGAGTTCATCACCTTTTCCTTTTCCATATACAATCAGTTTAGATACAAACTTTACATCAGACATCGCCTTTGCATTTACAGTGTGTTTTCCATACTATAACCCCCATTTTATTTTGTATCATTTCACTCTTAATACTTTAGCTTCTTCTCATTATCCTAGTACCAAAAATACTTCAATTACTGTAATAATACATGTTGTTAGCCAAAGCTTTTTACTATATCTATAGATTCTTCCTGCTCCATAACATTCAAATGGATAGAGTGGAATACTTGCATAAATAAGATGTGCATAACTCATTGCACCTAATATTTTGCAAAATGGCTGTTCTAATAAACTCAGTAATGCAAGTAGTGAGAAAATCCCCCACTTTGCAAGCTCTGGCATTGCTAAATATTTTCTAAATTGATCTGTGTTTTCATATGTATCTGGGTTCCAGTTCATATTCATAGGAAATACACTATTCCAAATGCCTAATATAATAGGTAATAAACTCCCTGCATTATTAAATTGAAAATGCCATGGCTTTTTATAACAAAGTGCTCCTATATATCTTGGTAAAATGTATAGCATCAACATCATGATATAGGCTGGTAAAAATAGACCAAGTTGCTTAGGTGTTTCTGCCCATAGGTTAATCCACATTGGAAATGCAAATAAAAGATTACATAGGAAAAAGGCTAGCACTGGAGACATACTTTTTGCTTTTTCTTGTGACTTTTCTGCCTTACCCCAAAGATAAAAATCCATACCTAACCCAATACAATAGGGTGTCTGAACATATTGCTTAATTGTGCCCATTAGGCCTAGCTGATTTATAATCTCCTTAAAGCTGGCACGTTTAAAACCATTATCCAAAAACAGTTTCCAAGAACCTACATTATCATTTTTTACAAGTGCTGTGATTGCCTCATAGCCTTCTTTTTGTAATATACGAAAAGTCTCATGATAAAGCTTCTTCCCGATTCCCATTCCATGATAATCTGGGTCTACAAAAGCACCATCTATGTAGACAATCTTCTTCTGACTGGTGTTAAGTGCCTTATATTGAATCCCCCCTACAATCTTGCCATCTAAGATTGCTACTACAGCATCTTTTGCCTTCGATAAGAATAGTGCCTCTATGATTTCAAAGGCTTTTCTACCAACTCTTAAGACATCCTTTTCTTCCCCTGCTTTCATCTTTCTAACAATAAGCTGCTTATTGTCCATAGTTACTCCTCCTCATAATGCATCCCATCTAAACTCCCTGATTTACTCAACTTCTGGTGCCCTTATCTATTCTTCTCTACTATATTTACTTTTTTACCTTGAACGATATTTAGTTATTCATCTCTACTATATTCACTTATTTATCTATACTATATTCTTTTATTTACCAATAGTATCTTTACCCTTCTTATACTTCAATTCTCCAAAAAAGACCCTCAGATTGAACTAACATCTGAAAAATTTGTTCTACCCGCTCATTTGGATTATAAACGGTAACATACAAATCTCCGCTACTAATATGTATCAGTGCATTTTCTTTTGTGAGTAAGAGATTTATATATCCACTCTTTGCAATAAGAACCGATTGTATGTACATGGCTAACTCTGTAACTTTTATCTCTTTTAACCATCTATTATTAACACAAACTTCCATATCCAAATAGCATAATGCCTTTAAAATAATCCTTGCTATTTTATCTGAAAACCTCTGACATTCTAAACTTTGATCAAAGTATCTTTCTACTTCAAAATAAGCATCGCGTTTTTCCTTTGAAATGGTTATAGGATAGATATCTATAAGGCTATATGGCTTTTCCATTAATTCTTCAATGAGTTTATCATATTGATTCATCTTATCTGAATTATTCATTTATACGCCTCTTAATTTGTGACTTATATCTTTGATTAATCTTCTTATTGTTTCATTATTATGTTCATTTAAGCGTTGTACTGCCATGACAAGAATCGCTTTATATAATATATCCATATCTATTTTTTGTTCCTGTTCAAGTAGATTCATATAGAGTGTATCTAACGGATAAGGAATTTCATATAAAATGACATAGGTTCTTGCATAATCATAAATTGGATTACCCAGTTTGGCTGTCATCCAATCAATCATATAATTATGTCCATCTACATACATCACATTGGAGGGATGAAAATCCAAATGACATAAACATCTTCCATCCTCAATAGACTCAATATATCTTAGCGCTTGTTGTTTAATCACCTCTTCTATATCTGCTTTCTCTATTTCTTTAAGGAGTGTCGGCTTTAATAAAGGAATCTCTATATCCCTTACCTTATGAATTTGTGCCATTAAGTCTAATAAATCCTCTAAATCATTTTGGTATCCTTCACTTTGCATACGTTCTCCACGATTAATGCCCTCAATATAGTCCATCTTGATACTATTTGGAAATTCAGACTCATAGTAATGTGGTACAAGCAAATGGGTTTGACTAATGGCACGCTGAATGGAAGCCTCATACGCCATCCATTTCTTTGGATACCCTTCCTTGAAACATTTATAGGCATAGCCATTCCATAAATAGGTGGTTGCCATTTCCCCTTTCCCAATTTGGATTCTTTCCTTTTCAAAGGTTTCTCTCATCCTATATCCTCCCTGCTATATTCAGTATGTAATATACAGCCTCTCTATAGTCCTTTTCTACCTACTAAGCTTGCTTTCTTTGCTGAGTGGCTGTACTTTCTACAATCTCCATGAGTTCACGTTGATTCTCTATACCTGTTTGATAAGATAATTTCTTAAAGCATAGCTTGCCCTCCTTTTTAATCCACATCCATCCTGCAATGCGGAAGGAGCTAAAACGATACCCTGATAATAAACCAAAAACTAAATGTACTCCTTCATGTATCATGACTTGTATGTAAAAACCTACCATAATGCATAGTAAAAATTTAATGGCATTATTTAAAATTTAATTGATGGATAAAGTTTTTTAGTTCTTGCTGACTATTTCCCATAATTACTATATAATTTTTTTCTCCAATTTGATAGTGCTTAATACCTGACTCTACCTTCAAATCACGTATCACATTTTTAAGGTTTGGCACCCATTTCTGATGCTCTTTAAGATTAATATTAATTATGATTTGTTCATACTGAAGATATACTTTATTTTCTATCCCATTTTCAATCCCTGTTCCATTAGCCCCCACTACTTTTGTATAAAGTAGTTCGCATAATTCCTTATCCCCTATAACTAAAGTCTTAGGCTTTAAATCTTTTTCTAGAGCTACTAGTGTTTTTATTGGATAGACATCTTTTTCTTCAATGGAGGTTTCTTTTATAATTTCCACACAATCCTTATACCCATCTCCATCTGTATCCTCTAAATAGGGTTGAATTGCCCTATAGATGCCCCCTTCATTAAAAATATACTTTTCAAAGAAATTACGATAGTCTTTACCTGTTATCTCCTTAATAGTATTTGTTACACCGGAATAGGTTAAACGTTTCTTTTGAAAACGATATTCGCTATGAAGTGCTTTAACCACATCATCTAATGTATATTTTCCCGCAGAATCCTCTCTAATTTGTATATCTAAAAGGAAGAAGAATAACCCACCTTGACCATATTTGTCATTAGCTTTTGCATACGCTTCATCCTTTGGATAATTTTTAATAAATTTCTTGGCAGCTTGATATAAACCATTGATCTCATTAGGCGACACGTTAAATAGCCTCTCCGACTCCTCTATTAGTAAACGATAAACATAATAATCATTTAATCCTTCTATTACAAGATTATTCATTTCTCTATCTTTTGTATAATTACCATCTACCTCCCAGCCCCATAACCATCCATTCCATCTATGAAAGGTCTGATGTGCTGTACGTGAATAATTAATGATATTATTTTCAATGTTTACCCCTTGTGAAAAGCAAGATTCCCCCACCCATAACGAGCCACTCTTTGTGAGATTTGGATACAGAATAATCAAATATGGCACTTCACTATTAGAAGCAACTTGTCCAAATAATTGAGTTTGATATTCCAGGATAACTTCCATACTCTCTTTAATTTGTTGTCTATATTCATCCGTTATACTGTTATGTACTGCTACACTAAGCTTAATACCAGGTACCTTACTGCTCTCGATTGTTGTAAAGTTTCCAACAGCCATTGTACCCCCATATAAATTATCATCAAGTTCCTTCATGCTATAGACTTTTGAAACCCCACTTAACAGAAGTGGATAAAGCTTTCCATCCTTCTCCTCAAAAGGTGTTACAGCTTGTATGCCTTCTGGCAACTCAAAACTTAAGCTTGTGTCTTGGATATCGTAGTTATAATATGGTGCCAGTAAAATCTGTCCACCTGAAAATACCCCTAAATCCTCTCCTATATACCCTATAACTTCACCTGTTGCTACTTTGCTATCATCTTTTAAAATCGTATAGGTAATGGTAATATTCTTTGCGCCATTGGTCTGTATGGAGCAGTCAAAATAAGCTTGATTACTCATTTTAATAGGTAATGTTTCATTCGTATCCGTATTAATTGCAACGAACTGACTAATCTTATCTTTTTTGATTCTTTTTCCTGAACCACCTAATTCTACTTCTTTTACTTTAAAATAGTTTTCAGATATCCCACTTACCGACATTGTAATCTGGGCTTCATGCGTATTAAAATCATTTATTTTTATTGTATAGTCTAAACTAATTACATCCTTGGCGTAAATTGTACTATGCACTCCAAATAACATGAGTATAAATAATATGATATGTACACTTTTTCCTTTCACTTCTATCCTCCTACTTTTTATTAAAATATTTTCTTAAATTGCAATATTGTTTATTACTAGTATAACATATTTAATTGAATATTTAGATAAACAAAAATCATATTTTTCCACATTAGAAAAAGCACTATCTGACTAAGTCAAAATAGTGCTCTTCTTGATGGTAGTTGTTTTTCTATATTTGTTTTTTATTTATACATAGCATTTCTATGCTTGTAAGTCATACAAAATAATTTTTCGTCAAATAAACATCTTAGGTCTATCTCTAGTCTATTATTTGCATACTAAGTCTTATTTTAAATCTCTTGATTGGATGTGATCCATATCATCGAAGTTAAGGTTTTCACCAACCATACCCCAGATGAATGTGTACGCTTTTGTACCTACACCGCTGTGGATTGACCAGCTTGGAGAGATAACTGCTTCTTCGTTTTTCATTACAAGGTGTCTTGTTTCTTGTGGTTGACCCATCATATGGAATACCACATCGTTTTCTGACATATCGAAGTATAAGTATACTTCCATTCTTCTTTCATGTGTATGAGATGGCATTGTGTTCCATAAGCTTCCTGTTTGAAGCTCTGTCATACCCATTGAAAGTTGACAGCTTTTACATACATCTGGGTGGATGTATTGGTTAAGTGTACGTACGTTAGCTTCTTCTGGAGTACCTAAGTAACGTTTGTTTGCATCAGCATAACCGATTTTATGTAATGGATATACAGCATGTGCTGGTGCACTATTGATGTAGAATTTAGCTGGGTTAGCAGCATCTACACTTTCGAAAGAAACTTCTTTTGTTTCTTTACCGATGTAAAGACCAGCTTTTGTTTCCATTTCTACTCTAACACCATCAGCAACGATTACACCAGGACCACCAATGTTGATAACACCCATTTCTCTTCTTTCTAAGAAATAGTCTGTACCAAGTTCTTTACTTCCTTGGATAGCAATTGCTTGATTTGTTGGAACAGCAGCACCTACGATAATTCTATCTACGTGGCTGTATACAAATTTAATTTCACCTGGAACAAATAAGTTTTCGATTAAGAAATTTTCTCTCATTTCTTCTGTGTTCATTCTTTGTGCTTCTTTAGGACTTACACTATATCTTACTTCCATTTTAAAAGCTCCTTCCCTACTTTATACACATTTTTATGTTTATTCTTAGTTGGTTATATTCTAATAAACATAGGTGAAGAGTGGCACCCTACTCATGTAAAATTGCTACGGCCCTCTACATCTCAAGTACCACTCTCACCTCATCTTATATATAAGATTATCTAAATACATAAAGCAAATCAGCAGAACATTCTCTACTCCGCTCTACGCCCCTTCTGGATTCGTATGCCAACCCATCTCAAGTTCGACAAAAGCTAGCTTGGGCAGGAGGAAAAAATTTTTCTGAAAGAAACTTTTAGCTGTTTCTGTAAGAAATGTTTTTTCCGTATGCCCAAGCGGCCCTCTATAAGAATCCCCTTATTACAATGTAACCCCATCTTTAAAGATTGCAAGGTCACGAATACCATGTTCTTCTGTCTTAGATTGGATTCTTCCTGAAGCTAAATCTAAGATATAGTTGAAGAAGTCATTAGATACTTCGTCCATTGTTTTGCCAAGTAAAAGTTGTCCTGCATTGTAGTCAATCCAGTTTTTCTTCTTAGCATATAATTCATTGTTACTTGAAATCTTTACTGTTGGTACAGCAGCACCAAATGGTGTTCCACGTCCTGTTGTAAAGAGTACCATGTGTGCACCTGAAACTGCTAATGATGAAGAAGCTACAAGGTCGTTCCCTGGTGCTTGAAGTAAGTTAAGACCTTTTGTACATACAGCCTCGCCATATGTAAGAACGTCTACTACTGGTGCACTACCACCTTTTTGAGTACATCCAAGTGACTTATCTTCAAGTGTTGTGATACCACCTTTTTTGTTTCCTGGTGATGGATTTTCATATACTACTTGATCGTGTTTGATGAAGTATGATTTGAAGTTGTTAATTAAAGAAACTGTTTTGTTGAATGTTTCTTCGTCTTTACAACGTTTCATAAGTAAAGTTTCAGCTCCGAACATTTCTGGAACTTCTGTTAAGATACTTGTTCCACCTTGGCGGATGAGTTTATCAGAGATTGCTCCTACAAGTGGGTTCGCTGTGATTCCTGAGAATCCATCAGAACCACCACATTTAAGACCGATTACAAGTTCAGAAGCTGGTACTTCTTCTCTAGTAAATCCTGCTGCATAATCTACAAGTTCAGCTAGCACTTCAAGAGATTTTTCCACTTCATCTTCGTAGTCTTGAGCAATAACAAATTTCACTCTGTTTTCATCATATTCACCGATTGCTTCTTTGAAACCTTCGATGTGGTTGTTTTCACATCCAAGACCAAGCACAAGTACAGCACCAGCATTTGGATGGTTTACAAGACCTGCTAATGCTTTTTTAGTATTTTCATGGTCTTCACCAAGTTGTGAACATCCGTATGGATGTGCGAAAGTATAAATACCTTCAACACTTCCTTTAACCATATCTTGTGCTTTATTTACGATAATTTTTGCAATGTCGTTTACGCAACCTACAGTTGGGATTACCCAAACTTCGTTACGGATACCAACTTTTCCATTAGGTCTTTTGAAGCCCATGAAAGTAGCTGCTGTTTCTGGTGTCACATTACTAAATTCTGGCTCATAAGAGTATTCAAGTAAGTCACCCAGACCTGTTTTTACATTGTGTGTATGTACCCATTCGCCCTCAGCAATATCTGCTGTAGCGATACCAATTGGATTACCATATTTAATAACTGGCTCACCTTTTTTGATAGCTTTGATTGCTTTTTTGTGACCAGCTGGGATGTTTTCTGTTTCACGAAGTGCAACTTCTACGTTATCTAATTCATTAATTTTAAGAAAATCTAACATAGACCTATTCTCCTAACAATTCTTCTAATGCTTTTCTCATACCAACTTCTTGGATTTTGTCTAAGTGAGCGATAACTGTTTCATTGAAAGCAGGGAACTCACCAAGGTCTTTACCCCAGAATGCTGTATTAGATGTGAAATCTTTTACAAGTGTTGCATTGTCTACTTTGCCAGAACGTTCTGCAAAGAAGTCAAGAACTGCTGCATCATCTTTGATTTGGTATGTATCTTCACCACGTTTACCGATTAAGCATCCTTCTCCTCTTTCGCTTGTGTTATAGAATGCCATAAGTGCAGCGAATGAGAATGTTAAGTATTTAGGAATAACTCCGTGTGCTTTGAAGTGGTCTTCAAATGAGCAAAGGTTTCTAGCTTTCCATTTAGATACTGAGTTAAGAGAAATAGCAAGTAAGCTGTGGTCAATGAATGGGTTGTCATAACGTTCCATAACTGACTCTTTGAATGCTACTACTTCATCATGTGGAAGGTCTACTGTTGGTACGATTTCGTCCATTAATAAGTGTTCCATGAATCCACGGATTGTTTTGTCATGCATACAGTCACGAACGATGTCTTGACCTGCAAGGTATCCAGCAAGAACTGAACCTGTATGTGAACCATTTAAGATACGAACTTTACGATCTCTGTATGGTTTTAAGTTATCTGTGAACACAACGTTGCAACCAGCTTTATCAAGTGGGAATTTAGAAGCGATATCTTTATCACTTTCAATTACCCAAAGACCAAATGGTTCTGCAACTGCGATTAAATCATCTTGGTATCCCCATTCTTCGCAAAGAGTAGCTGCTTCTGCACCTGGGTAACCTGTTACGATACGGTCAACAAGTGTTGAGCAGAATGTGTTTGCTTCAAGAATCCATGTTTTAAAGCCTTCTTCAAGGTTCCAAAGTTCGATGAATTTTAAGATACATTCTTTTAATTTTTGACCGTTTGCTTCAATAAGCTCAACTGGAAGAATGATTAATCCTTTAGAGTTATCTCCACCAAAGTGTTTGTAACGGTCATATAAGAATTTTGTAAGTTTTCCTGGGTATGTATTTGGAGGCATAAGTTCAAACTTGTCAGTCTCATCATATACGATACCAGCTTCAGTTGTATTTGATACAATAAATTCTAATGTTTCAGATTTTGCAAGCTCTGTATAAGCTTCATAATCTTCGTTAGCAGCTACTGCATCACTAACACATGTAATGATTCTTTTTTCGTTTACAGTTTCGCCATTAGCTTTACCTCTAAGCACTACTGTATATGTATTATCTTGAGCTTTGAAACGGTCTAAGTTTCCAAACGCAATTGGTTTTACAAGTGCAACTGAACCATCAAAACAGCCTTTTTCATTTGCTACATCAATCATTTGCTCTACGAATGCTCTAAGGAAGTTCCCTTCACCATATTGCACTACTTTGAGAGGACGTTGTTGTTTGCTTTTCACATCATTTACTTTTTTCATGATTTACCTCCATTATTGAGCTTTTTTTGTAAGCTCTTACATTTTCGATTCTAATTACTAAATATATAAAAGTCAACAATATTTTAGAAAATATTTTCTAAACAATTGACTTTAGTTTTTTCTGATTTTATAATGAAAAATGTAAGCACTTACATTCTGAAATTTAGGATGAAATGAAAGGATGGATGAGCATTGAATATTTATGATATTGCCGCCAAAGCAGGGGTATCAATTGCAACCGTATCTAGGGTGCTCAATGGTAGTCCAAATGTAAGTGCCAAAACCAAAGAAAAAGTCTTGCGTGTCATCGAAGAAGAAGGTTACACGCCTAACGTCTTTGCAAGAGGTCTTGGCCTTAATACAATGAAAATGATTGGTATACTTTGTACAGATGTTTCAGACATCTACTATGCCAAAGCCGTTTCCATTCTAGAAAATGCACTCAGGCAACATGGATATGATTCATTGCTTTGTTCCACAGGTAATAAATTAGGTGATAAGAAGAAGTATGTTGATTTACTTCTAAATAAGCGCGTAGATGCCATTATCTTAATCGGTTCTACCTTCAAGGAAGAAAGCGATAATTCACATATAGAAAAGGCTGCTTCAAAAGTACCAACAGTCATCATCAACGGACTTATTGATGTTCCGAATACATATTCCATTACCTGCGATGAATATCAGGCAATGTACGACAATGTCATTTCACTTGTCAAAAAAGGGTGCCACGACATTCTTTATCTCTACGATGTAGAAAGCTCTAGCGGAATACAGAAGTTAAACGGTTATAAAGCTGCACTCAAGGATTGTGGTTTGGCTCCTTCTTCCCAGCTCATTTTACAAGTAGAAAAAAATCCTGCTTCCATTAGCGAAGCCATCAACAATCTTTTAACCAAAGAAATACATTTCTCTGCAGTACTCGCCTCAGAAGACTACCTTGCCATTAAGGCTTGTCACACTTTACTTGAACATGGGTATCAAATTCCGGAAGATCTGCCTGTCATCGGCTTTAACAATTCACTCTTATGTGAATGTGCATGGCCACAACTTAGCAGCGTAGACAACATGGTCGAAACCTTATGCAACACAGGTGTAAATGTACTTAGAGATGTATTTGCTGGCAAAACAGTTACCCATAAGATGATTCTTTCTGGCCACTTAGTAGAAAGAGACACCTTTAAACAATAAAAACAATTAAGGAGAATTCAGCCATGAAACAATTTATGGACAAAGATTTTTTATTATCAAACGAAACTGCTAAAACTTTATATCATGACTATGCAGCAAAAATGCCTATCATTGATTACCACTGCCACATTAACCCAGCAGAAATCGCTGAAAACAGAGAGTTCAAAAACATCACTGAAGTATGGCTTGGTGGAGATCACTACAAATGGCGTGCAATGCGTTCAAACGGTGTAGATGAAAAATTCATCACTGGAGATGCAACAGACAGAGAAAAATTCCAAAAATGGGCTGAAACACTTCCAAAATGCATTGGTAACCCTCTTTACCACTGGACACACCTTGAACTTAGAAACTACTTCGGTTATGAAGGTGTATTAAACGGTGAAACAGCTGAAGAAGTTTGGAACCTTTGTAACGAAAAATTACAATCTGGTTCTTTCAAAGTAAGAGATATCATTGCTGCATCTAACGTAAAAGCAATTTGTACAACAGATGATCCAGTAGATACACTTGAATACCATGAACAACTTGCAAATGACGAAACATGCAAGGTAGAAGTTCTTCCAGCTTGGAGACCAGACAAAGCAGTAAACATCGAGAGAGAAACTTTCGTTCCTTACCTTCGTCAACTTTCAGAAGTAAGTGAAATCAAAATTGATAGCTTAGAAAGCTTAAAAGTAGCATTAAACGTACGTTTAGACTACTTCAACGAAAGAGGATGCCGCGTATCTGACCACGGTCTTGATTACGTTGTATACAACCCAGCTTCTGATGAAGAAGTAGACGCTATTCTTAAAAAAGGATTAGCTGGTGAAAAAGTAACATTTGATGAAATGGAAAAATACAAAACAGCTGTCCTTGTATTCTTAGGTGAAGCTTACTACAAACGTGATTGGGTACTTCAACTTCACTACGGTGCAATCCGTGACAACAACAAAGATATGTACGCTAAACTTGGTCCAGATACAGGATTTGACTGCATCAACACACGTAACTGTGCAGAAGGAACAGCTGCATACCTTAACGCACTTGCTGCAAAAGGTGCACTTCCAAAAACAATCATCTACTCATTAAACCCAACAGATAACGCTTCTATCGGTACAATCTTAGGATGTTTCCAAGGAAGTGAAGTAGCTGGTAAAATCCAACAAGGTTCTGCTTGGTGGTTCAATGATACAAAACAAGGTATGATCGACCAAATGACAAGTCTTGCAAACCTTTCAGTTCTTGGTAACTTCGTAGGTATGCTTACAGACTCAAGAAGCTTCTTATCATACACAAGACACGAATACTTCAGACGTATCCTTTGTAACTTACTTGGTACATGGGTAGAAAATGGTGAATACCCAGCTGATATGGAAACACTTGGACAAATTGTACAAGACATTTCATACAATAATACAAACAGATACTTCAGATTTAATGTATAATTAATGCATTTTGTATAGCCAAAATTCTATATACGTGGTATACTAGAAGGGCATGCGTATGAATTTATCATACCAAGACCGAAATGTCATATAGGCATATAAATAACGCATGTCATGGACTAATACATAGCAAAGGACCCTATCTCCTGTGGGTGGAGATAGGGTCCTTTCTTTTTCTTTTCTATCATCCATCCTTCAATAAAATACTTCATCTATCAGGAGGCTATGTATTTGTTTCGTCAGATTCTATTTTTATTCTATCAAGATGCATCACAATATCCAATATTTTTATAGCTATAGACACCATTATTAATCTTTGATTATCCTCTATACTCCACCATATCTATTGTTTATTATTTAACCTCTGGTCAATAAGCTTAGCCTCTAAACGCTCTATCTCATCAAAATCCCATCTATCATCTGATTCTGCTCCCTTCATCGCATCTGTATACTTATTCAGCTTCTTAAAATTCTTATACTTATCTCTCAAAATATCCGCAAAGTGAGAAGGCATTAAAATCCAATCTATACTTGCTTTCCAATTCTTAATGCGACCACTTAAAAAGTCACTAATCTCTATTTTCTCAAAAGCCGTTTTAAAGATTTCAAGATTGTGGTTATAAAGCCACCAAAGCTGTCCTATTTTTTGTTCCTGATTCTCTGTCCATTTTAAGATTTCATCATGAGAATAACAGATATGATTAAATAAGTCTTTGATAACTTCCAAGATTTGATTAAAATCTATTTCTTGCTTATTTTCTTGTGCCACTTGATTCTGTTGAACTGCTTGATGTTTTTGAGGTGCTTGATACTCTTGAGCTTGTGATTGTCCTTGATGTTCTTGTAGCACCTTAGGTTTTTGAGATTCTTGAACATATTGAGTAACTTGATATCTGTTGTCTTTCTTAACTGCATTATGGTTAGTTAGATTAGTCTTAGACTGAGTCTTATTATTTGTCTTATTATTTGTCTTATTATTTTCTAGGCTCATTAATACATTAGTCTTATTATTATTTATTCCATCTTCGATTTTATGATTTATAGCATACCCATACTCTTTGGATAGTTTCTTAGCCCATTCATCTACTTGAAAGCCTTGTTCCTCATGGGTGTTACTATCTCCCATCTCTTTGGCTATCAGCGTTTCTATTGCTTCGATTGTTATATCTTGGTTTTCTTGATTTATAGTATTGGATTCCGCTTTCTCTCTATCATCCTGCAAATCTCTAATTTCTACAACTTGTGTTTCTTGATTTACATCATATAATCTTTCTTTATTTATATCTTCTTCTATCTTAGCTAATTGTATATGTTGCTTTGCTTGATTGTTACTAGATAATCTTTCATCATTTATATTACTTTGCTTTATGTCGATTATGATATCTTGTGCTTCTCCGTTATTTTCATTTATTTTTTCTTCTTTTGCATCTTGCACCCTTCTTTTATTGATTTTTTCTTTAACTTCTTCATCACTATCAATAGCTACGCCCTGACTTCCTAAGTGTTGATTAAAGATCTTCTCCACCAACTCATCATTTCTCATATAGTAGGTTAACTTGCTAATGCGGTCATAGTATGATAAATACATCTTTCCTTGGAACTTATCTTGGCTACAATTATATTCTCTTTTTGATTTATAGACTGTCCCAATACGTTTAAATGCGGTACGGAATTCTGTTCCTGTCATATGTAGTACCTCAACCCAGCTCTCTCCTGGCTTATAGTAAAAATGTTCACATGGTTCCATAAACTTGCTGAACTTCTCCCCTCTTTTTTGAAAACATTTTTCCAAATGAGATACAATGAGCACCGCATTGATACTACCTACATACTCCCTTAACTGTGGATAATATTGGATGGTTCTTAGAGTTTCCATTCTTTCATTCCCCTTTTCGTGATTTTTTCTTTCGTAATATTTACTTCTTCACTTATATATATGTTTTCAAAAATCACATTCCCCCGGAATTTTTTAATTTTTTTATAAAAAAATGTACCTACCATCAAAGATAGGTACATTTCTATGTTTTATTTATTCCTCACCATCAATATGTGCATTGTAGGTATTGGTTCCTAAAATCTCATAGCTTTTAGTAAAGTCAGCAATTTGCCATCTTCCTTCTGGTGAACGTTTTACCCTGTAATGACCTTTTAAGGTTCTTGATTTATAAACCTTAATAGCTTGCCCATGTAGGTATTCTTCTGGATAATATCTAAATAGTAAATTACGTGCTGATGTGGACTCATCTGATGTATCTTCTGCTATATCGTTAGTATAGTCTCGAAGCCATTGAATATCATAGATTTCATTAGAGGTAATTTCGTAGGTATCCTTATCGATATATTGAACATCTATGACTTCTGCCTGTAGAAGCTGCTCTGATAATTTATCTTTATGCTTCTTAATATACTGACTTGTTTCCTTATATACCCCACCACTTGTGCTTGCATAACCTGCACGTTCCATAACTAAAGGGTCACCCACAGTTAATGCTTCTATATAAGAATTTAAAAAGTTATTAAGTAACATATCAAAGAAATCATCTGAAGGTGTGTAGGCATATTCCACAGTTCCTCCTGCATTTTCACCTCTTAAATAAATACTCACATCCTGAAGGGTCATCATACTTTCATCATCTGCTTGATACTCTAGACAATAAACTTGTTTTTGAGCCGTATAAATACTGTTGTAAATCTCTTGCATTGTACTAAGGTTCGTTGCATTGGTATAATAACCACCTGTACTACTTGCCATATAGCTTAGAAGGTTATGGTCCACATCATTTCCAATTCCTATAATGAAAATTGGAATGTCTGTATTTTGAGCCACCCTAACAACATCATCCGCACTAGAAACACTACGGTTATCAAAACCATCTGTAAAAGCAATAACACACTTAGCACCACTTTGGCCATACACTCTCATCACAGATTCAATGAGTGTATCATATAACTTTGTGCCACCATAGGTATCCATCCAATTAACCTGTTCTATAATGCTACTTTTATCAGAGGTAAAATTCTGTGCCAAATAACTTGTATCACTAAACTCAGTTAAAGCAATTTGGTCTCCTACCCCAAATTGAACAGTATTTAAGAAGTTATTCATAATCCCTTTAACGGTATACAAATCACCATCCATACTACCACTGACATCTGCTACTAGGTTAATATTGATGCTTTCGTTTTGATTTAATTGAAGGGCACTTGTAATCTCCCTTTTTATGTACTCACCACTTTGGGCATCTTTTTGTGATAAAAAGAAAATCTTTTGATTTAGGTTTTCGATTGGTGTCCCCATTTCATCACGAATATCTAAATAAAGCTTCACCTTTGGATATTGTGAAACATCTCTTTGAACAATAGATACATTCCATCCTGATTGAACGGTTTGAATTTTCTCCTGCAAAGCTTGACACTCCTTGATTCGTGCTAATGCTTCTGGATATTGTTTATTTTCTTTCATGCTTTTGATTTCTGATTGCATGGTTTCGATTTGACTTAGCTCATCTTCAAAAGCAAAGGTTAAATTATAGCCACTTGCAATTTGATTTAGACCTGTTTCTATATCAGATTGGTATTTTTCGTTTTCTGATACTACTTGTTCCTTTAAGGCGATCATCTCTACCTTCAAAGTTTCTTGTGCCTCTTTTTTCTCCGCTTCAACAGATTGTACCATAAAATCATTTAAGCTAGTCTCTTGCTTATCTGAAAGATAATAGGCCGCCATTTCTTCCTTATAATCTAAAACCCACTCTTCCCATGATTGTGCTTGTAACTTTGACTGATAAACAATAAAAAATACAACCCCTATTATAACAGCTGCCAAACCAATTCCCATTACAAGGAATTTTTTCTTAAATCCTGATGATTGGCTATTTGAATTTTGCTTAGCCATCTCATTTGAAGCCTGATAGATTGTTTCATTCTGTGCAGTATTTTCTTCTATCGTTGTTCTTTCATCACTATTTGTTATATGCTCATTATTTATTGCATACTCACTATTTATTGCATGCTCACTATTTAATGCTTGTTCACTTTCTTGTGGCTTTCCACAAAATGAACAAAACTTAGAACCATCTGCAATTTTTTTCCCACACTGACTACAATACATTCTTTATTTTCACTCCTCTGTTCTATTTTCTCTATTCAATTTGAATGGATATACCTCCTTCTTATCCTACCTTTCTTTTTATTTATAATTTACGCCATCATTATATTATAAATTCATATTATTAAAAATAATACATTTTTTCTTAAAACCACCTTTTAAGCTTCTCCTATGCAACCGACTGATAAAGTGCTATAACTTCTTGAGGCTGTAATCAAACATCCTATTCTAATATTCATTTCACGCTCTAGTTTACCATACAAAAAAGTCAGTAGCTTTTTATAACTACTGACCTTCTTGCCTACAGCTTAGTAAAAATTGCTGTTTCTTCTTTTAATTCATTGGTGATTTCTTGGTTCATTTCCATTCTAATTCTTATATCTTCCATATCTTTAACCAAAGTGTGTGTGTTTTCCGTAATGCTACCTATTCCATCCACTTCCTCTTCGATTGCTTTCGTAATTGTCTGAATCTCAAGGGTTATTTTATCTACTACACCTTTTAAATGATCTGTTTTTGTTGTAAATTCATGAATGACTTCTTCTATATAAGTTGCATCTTCTTTATAATGTACACCACTGTCCACAAATTTACGATATTCAGGCATTATATCGGTATTCATATAATCTAGCATATCAGTGGACTGCTGTGCTAAATGATGTACGGCTTCTACAACCCCTCTATTAATACCTTGAATACGATTGGCAATTTGACTACTTGAATCAGCTAGTTTTCTAATTTCTTCTGCGACAACTGCAAAACCTTTTCCTGCATCACCAGCTCTTGCTGCTTCAATTGAGGCATTTAATGCTAATAGATTGGTTTGACTCGATATTTCTAATATATCATTGGTGAGTTGATTGACTTCATCTACATTTTTAGCCGATTGAATGGACTCAGTGAGTATTCTCATCATATCCTTCACACGATTAGCCGTTGTTTCCATACTGACTCTTGCATTATGTTCTAATCCCTCAGCCTTTTGTTTCATATCTACAGAGTATTCGCTTATTGTTATGGATTTTTGAGCGATACTATCCACTTCATTCTTAATCTCTTCTGCATTATGATGAATCATGTGAGCCGACTGAGATACATCCCCTACCGTTACAGATAGTTCTTCCATAACTGTCCTTAAATCTGAAACATGCTGATTTGAATCTTGTACACTTTCCAGTACCTCATGTACAACTACATCCATACGATTTGAGCTATTTTTAATCACCACCAAAATCTGTTGTAATTTTTCTAGAAAACTATTCATGCCTATCCCAATAGTTCCAATTTCATCGCGAGAGTTGACTTTGACTCTTTTAGTCAAGTCTCCTTTTCTTTGGTCAATATCATTTGTAATCTCTTCAATATCATCTTGTACCTTAGATATTGGCTGAATCACTCGTTTCCAAACAATAAGAATAACCGCTAATACAACAACGATGCTTAATAAAATATTAACCACATTACCTAGTAGAGAACTTGCATATACATCTTTTAGCTCTGCCCTCGCATCTGCTGCACTATTTGTAAGCAATTGTGATAGTTCACTCACGTTTTGTAACATAGCATTACCATAAAGTGCCACATCTCCATTCGCCAAATCATAGGCAGCTACTGTCCTGCTATCTGCACTATTGGTCAAGAGTTCTTTCATACTCTTTTTAAAGGATTCATAATTTAACTTAAATGCTTCATAAATCTCTTGGTGTTCATCTAATATGTATATTTCATAGGCTGAAATCATTTCTTCTAAGTTAGATTGTTTCTTCTTAATTTCTTCTACGATTTCAATCATAGAATCTAAATCTGTTGCAATAATATGTGTTAATGCTAATTTATGTATGTCATTTGCTTCTTCTTGGATTTTTGTCAACTCTTGAATCCCTACCATATAGTAATCTACCACATTAGAAGCTTCTCCATTAACCTTCCTTACATTATGTATAGACATAAGATTTGACCAAATACACACACAACCCAAAATAATAACAGGCAACATAATTAAGCTCTTTATGCTTACATTTTGTCTTTTATGCATTACCTACTCCTCCATTACTATATGATTCTGTAATACCCTCTGTCATCACATCAAGTAATACTTGTAAATCCTTTCCTTCCGGATTACCTGCTGCCATTGCTTCTCCAAATATTTGAGTCGGCTCCCAGAATGCACCACCTACTTGTTGTAAGCTTGCAAATCCAGATTGCTCTAATAATGCATCAATAGCTGGTGATTTTGCGATTTCTGGTGTTGCTGCCGCATTAATATTAGAAGGCCCTTGTCCTCTCATTTTAAAACGTTGAATTTGATTAGCTTCATTTGTAATCCACTGTGCCAACTTCTGTGCCCACTCTTTTTGGCTAGAGTAATCACTCACCCCTACCATCTTATAACCTGCAAAGGATGCCATTTGCATCTGCTTATTGGCACATGAGTAAGTTGGCAATTTGGTTGCGCCATAATTACTTCCCCACGCTTCCTCAACAACTGTGGTATTCCAAATTCCTGATACACCGGCAATGATACTTCCCTCTTGAATGCCTTTTATAAAATCTCCCTCTGTACAGTTTAAAAAGCTATTATCTTTTGCAATGGCTAACATACTATTTGCTACATCAATCCCTTTTATAGCCGTATCTGTTGCATTCCAATTACAATAATTTGAAATGCCATCCTTATTTAGTCCCAATTCTAAACCAGTTTGACCAAAGAAGGCATATAAATACCAACCTGATGTCCAGTCCATCGAAACCTTTTTATTATTTTGAGAGGCTATCTGCAATATCGTATCTAATGATTCAACATCTTGGTCTGTAAAATAATTTTTATTATAGTATAAAAAATATCCATTATCTGCAGTCATCGGATAAGCATATAATGTCTCATTGATAGAAGCCGCCTCACAAGCCGCCTCAATATTACTTTTCCTTACTTCTTCAGGATTTGACACCGGTGCTAACAATCCCGCAGCAACAATTGGTCTTAATTGATCATCTGCAAACGTAAAAACATCCACTTGGTTTTCTGTATCTTTAAATAAATCTTCCTTACATTTTGATTCACTATGATAATCTACTGTAATCTCAAATTGAGCCTGTGAACTATATTCCTCCTTGAAATCGTCTATAAGATGCTCTAATAATTCCGCATCCTCCTGTGCACCCCATAGTGTTAATTCAACCACTCCATCATGATGCTCTTGCTCTATTTCATATTGTTCTTGCTTAGAATCCAAAGTATAAGCTTCTTCCTTATTACTTTGGCAACCTGATAACATCCCCACTATCAATAGACTGAAAAGAATATAAATTGATTGCTTTTTCACTGGATATTTCCTCCTAAAATTAAATATACTTTTAACTGTGCTATTATATCAAAAAATGCTTTAATTAAGAAATAATTTTATACAATTTTTTAATTTTTACTGATTTTGAACAAATACAAAATTTTACACACAACAAAAAGCCAGTAACTTTAAATGCTACCGGCTTTTTCTAATACCATTTCTTTTTGCTCTCCATCTTCCAAGTTTTTCTTCCTTCATAGCTTTCTATTAAAAGCTCCTTATAAAGCTCCCACTTTTATAAGAAGGCGCCTTAATCTCGAGCTACTATGAAAGAAAAACCTTTCCAATTGGGAGCTTAGCTTCTGATGAAATCACATGTGTTTGGCCTATTTCATCATCTGCTAAAGGGAAATGTTTTTACTTTTTTTGCTACTGAATTATAAAACTGATTTAGATAAAAAATAAAGTATTTGTGAAAGCTTTTTAAATATAAGTCTATATGCTCTCCTTCTCCTCTAGAATCTGACTACATCCTGCATAAAGGGGTTCACTAAAGCTACTTGCTTTATGCTAAATATAGACTTCTTCTTACGGCATTGGATTAAAATTAAACTGCTATTTTATTTGCCTTCACTTATATATATGTGCTGAGAAAAGGAATTCCCCCTATTAAAAGGGATTTTTATTTTCTCACCAATAGATTCATCCACTTTTCATCCCCACGACCTTCTCTTACATCACCTGTTATCCACATTTTTTCTACTTTAAATCCAACCTTAGTGAATAATGCTCTAGCTGTATCTTCCTTTAAATCATAAAAATAGCGATCATTTCTTTCTCCCTCAAAATCTCCATACTTAAAAGAAGCATAAAACATGCCATCTTGTTTTAAAACATCTTTTAACTTTCTTAAAACGCTCTCTATCTCATAACTTGGTACATGCAATAAAGAAGCAGCTGCCCAAATACCATCAAATAAATTTTGGCCATTTGTTAATGTCTTTAAATCTATCTCTTGAAATCTTGCGTGTACCACTTCTTGGCCGATATGCTCGCTTGCTAGTTTACACATTTCTATTGAACCGTCCATTGCGACGACTTGATAACCTAAGTTTTTAAAGAACAGGCTATCTCTCCCTGATCCACAGCCTGCATCTAGGATACATCCACCTTTAGGAATATTGAATAGAAAATCTTGGTATTGCATACTCATATCCACATAGGCTGTCCCTTCAAAGAATTCCTGTGCCCTCTCATTGTAATAGTTTCCCACTTTTATTCTAATTCCTTTCCATAAATAGATTCTACACTTTCTGCTATGTAACTTTGAGCCTCTTTTTGAACTGATAAGTCACTGTATATTACTCTATCTTTACATTTCCATATATCATAGCCTTGATTATAAGCAATCTGATATAGTGGCATAATGGTATCACTTAAATAATCCATAAACCTATCTTGCCCTATTTGATACCACTCATGTGTCTCTTCATAGCGCGAAGGCATAATATGCACATAATCCTCTAATAGCTTATTCATTAGCTGTTTTTGCTTTCCTTCATGAATATCACTTCTTATAAAATCAAATAATTGATACTGCATCATACAGAAATCCTTCATATATATTTTTAAATCTGGTAAAGCATTGTTTTTAGAGCTATTAATATTCTTAAAGCTTGGTGTTAAATTCCATATTTCATCATGTAATACAAAGCTCCATGGAATAAAATGATCAATACTTAAACCACCGTATTGCTCCATATTTTTCTCTGTAAATGGCTTATTAATATAAATATCACTTAACCCTCGTATTGAACCAAAATACTTCCATAACTTTGTTGCATCTCCTAAACTTCTTTTATCAGGAGGCGTTAGTTTAAGTGGAATAGCTGGTACATTTGGATTTTTCTTTTGTAAAAAATACACCAGACTATATTCTATCCAAGCATTAATAATCACCTGATTATTATAAAGATAGCTATACCATTGCTCCCCTATCTCAATAACTTTTCCATCTTCTATAAAACGATAAAAAGCACTTTCATCTTGATTTGTTAATTCACGCATCCTCTTATTAAAGTTTTCCTCACGAGATATTTTATAAAATGGAGAAAGTAAACGATAAGGCACCATATTATATAGCACACTAATTTGTTTTAATATTTCCTTATCCTCAATGTGATAAATGGTATCATAAATCACACTGATTTTCTCATCTGCCTTAATATCATACTTTGCTTGTATTGCTTTAATAATCTTAGGTAAGCTATCTTGGCTTCCAAAACTTAATTTACAATGTACAATAGGATACCATACCTTGCTAATCATATGGCAAGCTATGGTTTTAAAACTTATTTTTTTGTTCCCTTTAATAACTTCCTCTAGAATGCCTGCTAACCATAACGGTTTATAGCTAGCACTCTGAGTATTATAGTCCATTAGTTTAACAAACAATCTTGTGTCGACTTCTAAACTTTGCGGTAAACAGATTTGCATTGTATCATTTAACTCCTCTTTTCTGTTGTATATCTATTACATCATTATAATACTTCTATCTTATTATGACCTTTTATTTACAGATAAACTTTCTAATAACCCTTATATTTTCTTGCTCTATTTCTCCTGTTACATATTGAAGTATAGGTGCTCCATCCCCAAAATAACTTTGGCAGAAATCCAAATCAAAAATACGTTCCCACGATTCTTCTTTACTAATTGCTTCTGTTTCTTCATCTCCTAAAAAACAATTATTTAATACAAAATGCCATGCTTCAAAATCAGAGGCTAATACACGCCTCCTATCTAACTCTACTTCCAATAAGATCATTTCCGTTCCGCTTTTACCATAACCACTATATCTTAGGTCTGGCTTCTTATCCCATAACCATATTAATGAATGACTTGGATTATTTATTGTTATTCTCTCTTCCACCTGCTGTAACATCCAATCATATTCTTCCTGAGCCATATAATATTTATGGTCAGTTATCCATTTTCCTCTTTGCATGATATGTTCCCAGACACATGGAGCTTGTACTGTATAAAATTTCATAATTTCTCTTCCTTTTGGGTTGTAATATAAAAATTACACTATATGACATGCGTATAGTGTAATTTTTATAGGCTTTCTAATTTCCTTAAATCATATTCCCACTTGATAATAGCATTTTTTATCTGAGCTTTTTG
>JAGAVZ010000219.1 GCA_017941635.1 Cellulosilyticum sp. | reverse complement strand
TTTTGAATTTCTTGGACAGAATAATATTTGAGCTCTAACATGTGATGTCCCCCGTTTATTTATTGGTTGTAGGATAAGGATATCACATGATTAGGGCCAATTTTACTTGTAAATTTAACTAGCACAACTCGTTATGATAGCTACCATTATTCAGCGTAATCAGCGGTTTTATTATCAGTATGTAGCGGAACTTAATCAACATTACTTAAATGTAGAAATAGAATACTTTAAGATTTATGAAATAGCACAACAAGAAACGAGAAAAGTAAAACATGATATGAAAAATCATATGTATGTGTTAAAGGAATTATTGGAGGAGGAACGGTATCAAGAAGCAAAAATCTATCTGGAACCACTGACCCATCAGGTGGACAATATAAAAAGAATTTTGACCAGTGGCAATGAAGCGGTTGATGCCATTCTCAATGTAAAAAATGAAAAGGCTCAAAAAAGTGGAAATGAGATTTTAATAGAAGGTACACTAAATCCAAAGATTCAGATGGCATCCATTGATTTATGTACTATTTTTGCCAATGCGTTAGATAATGCTATTGAAGAGTTAGAGCGTTATGGAGCTAAGGGAGAGCAAATTGAAGTTCAAATACTAGGACAAAATCATATTCAGATGCTTATTTTTAGGAATACAACTTTTACTAAAGAAAAGAAAAGGCGTACAAAGAAGAAAGATTGGCAATATCATGGCTTTGGCATGAATAATATAAAAGAAGTGGTAAATAAGTATCAAGGAGACATAAAGGTTGAAATAGAAGAAAAAGAAACTTTGAAGTATGTGTTAGAGATTATTATTCCATTCACAACAAAATAAATACTGTTTGCAACAAAAAAGACTTTCATTTGATCTAATCATGTTATGCTCTCTCTAAGGAGATAGATTAATTTATGGTTAAAGGAGATGTAGAAAATGAATGGAATGTTAGCAACATCGAATGCTCAGTTGATAACAGATAAAAAACAGATGCAAAAGGAAGTTGGGAGACTTGGTATAGGTGGTTTGATGGCAGAGTTGATTATGTTTATATGCATAGTGGTAGAAATAATTATTGAGACAGTAAGACTGATGAAAGCACATAATTGGGAATTGCCAGATGCTGAGTATGATCAACTTATAGAGCAAATGATGATGGGAGGAAAGGCTTATATTATAGCGGTTATTTTAATCACTGCCATACTTGCTGTATGGTTACGCAAATTAAATTATGGTCATTTATTTAGTACACATCGGGAGATGAAAGTCAAGACTTTTGCAATGTGTTTTTCTGTGATGATGGGATTTCAGCTTATATTTTCAATTGTGGCAAGTGGAGTAGAAGCGATTTTAAATCCACTAGGCTATACGATGATGAGCGATATAGAATCTGCTTCAGACATGAGTAGCACAATTAGTATGTTTTTGTATGCTTCTTTTATAGGGCCTATTGCTGAGGAAATAATCTTTAGAGGCTTTGCCTTAAAAGGACTAGAAAAGTATGGTAAGCGTTTTGCTATTACAATTTCGGCAATTTTATTTGGCTTATATCATGGGAATTTGATTCAATCTCTTTTGGCGATAGGCACAGGGCTTGTATTAGGTTATGTAGCAGAGGAATATTCTATTAAATGGGCTATACTAATGCATGTTATCAATAATTTTATATTTAGTGATGTTTTAGGATATCTAATAAAAGATTTGTCTGAAGGAACTCAAGATGCCATTATACTAGGAATGGAGATTATATTTTTTGTCCTTGCAGTGATGATTCTTTTGTTAAAGAGGAAAAGTATTATAAACTACTGTAAGGAGGAGCAAGCTATGCCTATAAGATATGCTTTTGGTTCTTTTGGGATGATAATATTTACAGCTGTTATGATGTTTATTGCCTTTAGTGGAATTGAAAAATTAGTAGCATAATAGTGGATGGTTAGATAAAAATAGATAGTAAAGGTTATCCCTTAGAGTAAAAATGAGATATACTTAGGTAAAATAAGACATTTTAATAGGAGGAACTATGAGACTAGAAAATAAAGTAGTATTAGTGACAGCATCTACAAGGGGTATTGGACTTGCGTGTGTGAAACGTTTTGCCAAAGAGGGTGCGACAGTCTATATGGCTGCTAGAAATGTAGAGCGTGCGAGAGAGATAGCAGGCCAGTTAAACAAAGAAGGTGGAAATGTTAAAGTCGTTTATAATGATGCAACTGTGAAAGAAAGTTATCAGACAATGATAGAGGAAGTCATCAAAGGAGAAGGCAAAATTGATATATTAGTCAATAACTTTGGTACATCAAATCCAAAGGTAGATTTAGATATTAAGTCAACAGATTATAATGAATATATCAAAACAGTTGATTTAAACTTATCAAGTGTGTTTTTAGCATCTCAGGCAGCAATTCCGCATATGGCTACAAATGGTGGTGGAAGCATTATCAATATTTCGTCTATTGGTGGTATTTGCCCAGATATATCTCAAATTGCTTATGGAACAAGTAAAGCAGCCATCAATTATTTAACAAAGTTGATTGCAACACAAACAGCAAGAGATAATATTCGTTGTAATGCAGTTCTTCCAGGAATGACAGCAACAGAGGCTGTAAGCAACAACCTAACAGACGACTTTAAAGAATTTTTCTTAAAGCATACACCAATCAAACGTATGGGAACACCGGAAGAAATTGCAGGGACTGTACTTTACTTTGCAAGTGATGATTCGGCTTATACAACTGGTCAAATTGTAGATGTATCAGGTGGATTTGGTATGCCAACACCAATTTATGGAGATATGATTGCACTTAAAAATAGAAGATAGAATAAAACTGATATAATAAAGAAATAGAACCGTTGCTAGAGGCAGATAAATGTATAAGAAAAAGTAAAAAGATTTAAAAAGATGCTAAGGAAGAAAATTCTAACCTTAGCATCTTTTTAGTTAAAGAAAGGATAAAGAGTAGAAGGCTGTTAAGGATAAGAAATAAAGATTAGAAATAAAAGCGAAGAGGAAGATAAAGTTAAGGAGAGGGTGTAAAATAAAATGAAGAGATAAAAATACAATAGGAAAATATATGGGGTGAAAGATGTTTAAAATAGGAGAGTTTTCAAAGATAACACAAGTTTCTATTCGTATGCTACGTTATTATGATGAACAAGGCTTACTGCAACCTATTAAGGTGGATGCTTCAAGTGGCTATAGGATGTATGCAGCTCATCAAATTGAAGAACTTAATAGGATTTTACTGCTTAGAGATTTAGGATTTAGTGTAAAAGAAATGAGAGAATTATTGGTAAGTTGGAACGGAGAGAAAATTAAAGAAGATTTAAAGAAGCAAATGTAGAAAACCCAAATGCTTATAGGAAAATATGAGAATCAACTTAAGCAAATACAAGGCTACCTTCAAGATTTAGAAAAGCAAAGTACCAAGTTTAATATACAAATCGTTATGAAACAAATTCCAACAATGCACGTCGTTTCAATAAGACGTAAGATGGCAAACTACTACTGTGAGAGCATATTATGGCAAGAGTTAAGTGAGGCAATAAAGAGCATAGGTCACTTTAATGGAGGTAAGAGTTTTTCAGTATATCATGATTTAGATTATAGAGAAGAAAATACTCAAAGTAAAAGTTTATTAAAGTACATGACAGAGCAAACTTGTACCCATTGCAATGGAGAAAAATTAAGTAGAGAAGGACGTATGGTTACAATTGGTACTTTACGCTATCCTGAAGTTGCATCCATGTCTTTTTTAGAATTAGGAAAGTGGTGTGATGCTTTAATAAATTTATTAAGCCATGCAGACTATGAAAAAATTGAAAATCAAGTAGCACATTTAAAGGAACTTGTAAGTGCCGCTCAAAGTTTAGGAATAGAATATCTAGAAATGAATAGAGAAACTGGGATGATTCAAGCCTTAAAAGAAGAAGGCAATACGATTGTTGTTATTGAGCACAACAAACAATTTGTAGCCAACTGTCATTGGAAGATTGAGCTAGGGCCAGGAGCAGGTGTAGCAGGTGAAAGCTTAATCAGTCAAGGACGATGCAAAGATTAGAAGGATACAAGACTTATGTTTTTATATCAGTAATACCATCATACCTATTGACTTTGACGTTACGTCAAAAAGTATCCTTAAATCAGGCAGGGAAAACAGCTGCTTGTATAAAGAAGGAATAGGCTTTGTTACAGTTTGAATGAGAAGTCTTAATGAGGAAAAATGAAAAGAAAGGAGGATTTATGATATGGCATATAGTATTACTGAACTATCAGACTTAGCAGGAGTTAGCACACGAACACTTCGCTATTATGACCAAATAGGGTTATTAAAGCCACTTTATGTCAAAGAAACAGGCTACCGTTATTACGGGGAGGAAGAAGTCAATAGGCTACAACAAATCTTATTTTATAGAGCACGTGGCTTTGATTTAAAAACAATCCAACATATCATTTATCAAGATAACTTTGATATTATACAGGCCCTAGAAGAACATCTTCAAAAACTAGAAGAGGAAAGAAAAAGAGCAGACATTTTAATTCAAACTGTAAAACAAACTATTTCCTGTATGAAAGGAGTAGGTCAAATGACAGATCAAGAAAAGTTTAAAGGATTCAAAGAAAAAGTCGTTCAAGAAAATGAAGCACAATATGGTAAAGAAATTCGAAGTCAATATGGGGATGAGAGTGTAGATGCTGCCAACAAGCAGGTTTTGGATATGACTAAAGAACAATGGGAAAGCTTTAAAAAGCTAGAAAATGAGATTAAAGAAAAACTAAAAGAAGGCGTTAATCTTAGAATTGAACCAGAAAGTAATGAAGCAAAAGAAATCGTTAAGCTTCATAAGGCATGGCTTTGTATGACATGGAAAAAGTATACAGTGTCAGCACATCAAGGTGTTAGTCAGATGTATGTATTAGATGAGCGATTTAAAGTTTACTATGATGAAGAAGTAGAAGGATGTGCAGAGCTATTAAATAAGGCAATTTTATACTGGGCAGATAAAATTTAATGTCCATAATATCACGTTATGAGTAAATGAGCAGTTTCAATCTATACTAGGTTTAAATGTCATCAACTTTAGGGTATAATATAAAAAAATACAAAAAAGGGGTGAGATTAGTGCTAGAGATATCAAAGGATTTAGAGTTAGAAGAAATTGCAGAAAGGTATCATTTAAATAACATTATGTTATTTGGAAGTAGCCTGACTGATGAATTTAATGAGTACTCTGATATTGATATTGCTGTACTAGGTACTACTCCTCTGGAGTTAGATGAGTTATTTGAGTTAGAAGATTTCTTTGAAAATCAGTTTCATAGAACCATAGATGTAGTGGATTTAAGAAGTGAGTCATTAGATTTTTTTATTAAGGTTAATATTTTAAATACAGCTCAGGTGATTTTTGATAGTGATTCAGAGAGGATGTTAACCAGTTTAAAAGAACAGGTCGAACGATATTATAGAGAAAATGAAAACTTTTTTTATTTTAGAAGGATGGATGTATTATCATGAATCAAGAAGAATCAGGAACGCCTAATTAAAATTATTCAAGATATGAGTGAGCGTGTAGGAGATATTAAAGAGTTTATGTCCATTATTGAAAAAGGTAATGACGGCTTGGGAGCAAAATTTATTCTATATGGGCTAAAGCAAATTTTTATGGATTTTTTTATAACAGTAGAGGATTTTACTTCGATTATGCTTAAAGAATTAAAAAAGTATAAAATAGGAATGGATATGAAGCAAGGTTTGGAGATATTAAAAGTACAGCATATTTTAGATGAGGAAATGTTTGTGTTTTTAAATAAATCTAGGCTAATGAGAAATCGTATTGCACATCGTTATAAAGAACCCTCAAAAGAAGAATTATTAACTTTTATAGAAAAGTATCGTATGGATTTTGAAAAAGTATTAGAAATTATTAAGCAGTATGCAGTAATAGAATAGAGCTAAATGATAAGGTAGCATAACCCAAAGAGGTATGTTGCCTTATTTTTATATAAAAGTCGATGTTAACAGGATAATAAAGAATATGATAAGCTATTTTATAAAGTAAAGCGTAATGTGAAAAACAAGTAATTAAAGCATTTTACACAAACAGATTTTAGATATAAAGTGAGGACAATTAAAATGAATATAGGACGTTTACAAGAATGTATAAAGCAAATAGATGATATTAAGGTGATTGGAAAAAACATAAAGATAGAAGATGCTTATTATCATATAGTCGGCATAGCTCAAGTAGATGGGGAAATGAAGTTATACATATTAAGTTATGAACACCGAGAGGAAGAGCAATTAAGACCAAAGAAAAGAAGGTCTAAACGACAAGAGATGCGAGAAGGGGTGGTACGAGGATGGAATCCTTTTTTTGAAATGAAGGCTCTGCAAATAGGTAGCCAATGTTTACAATTGACAGGCGGTTCTTCTAGCGCAGTGCAACAAGGCGAAGATATGGAGAGTGTATTTATTCTTGCGGAATTTATAAAAACCGGCTGGCATTTATCCAAAGACCATTTATTTGCTAGAAAGTGTTTTGAATCATTAATGCTGACAACAATGGATATAGAGGGCAATGTAGAATCTTTATCTCAGTTAGAAGGACAACCTATAAAGGCAACATACCGTCAAACAAGTCAAAGTTTTTTATTAGAGAAATCTATAACCCTAGAAGTAGGTAACCTAGGATTAGGTAAGAAGAAGTCTTTTAAATTTAAGCTTGATGAGGATAGGGAGTGTAGATGTTATATCAATAAGGTAGAAATTAATGATTTAAGAGCTGGTTATGAAGAAAAGTTTAAAGACCCTAGATACCTAGAGCATATGACAAAAGAAGAATTGGAAGAAATGAAGCAGCAGAGTTTGAAAATGTTAGATGAGCATTGTCCAATAGGAATGGGGTATGTTTTTGTAGAGTATGAATGTAGTGAACCTATTCATTTAGATATTTATAGCAAAGAAACATTTAAGAATCCTAAAAAAGCATTAGAAAATCATACAGAGAAAAAAATCGGAAATGATGAGAAGATAAAAGGCGATATAGAGTATTTACTACGTGAAAAAAGTTCTAGTGATATGGTAATCATGGCAAAATCTGATGAACCGATAGGGCCACGAGGACTATGTCAGAAGATATCTGTTATTCAGATGCCCATAGCTAAAGAGACTGAAAAAATAAAAGCTGAGATTTTTAGCTATCGGGTATCTATTCCAGAAAGAACAATTATATTAGAAGAAGTAGATGAAGAAGAAGTGAGCCTAAGGAAGGCTAAAGCTCATAAGCAGATATTAGATGAGGCAACAAAACTTGAAATAATAAGGAAATATTTATAGGAGAATATACCTAAAATTAGCTTCTATTATTCTATATATGGGTGCGTTGATCATAGTGTTAGAGGTGGATGTGTTTAGTCTCTTTAGTCTGAAGCTACTGCTTTTAGTGATTGCTGGTGCAATTGTTTTAACTTTTCCCTATTATTCTAGTAAGCTGAGTAATAAAGAAATCGGTGATATTATAGGAAGAAAAGCCTTAGAGGCAGGGTATATTCAAACATTCATATTACTATTTATGTGTTTATCTAGGCAAAAGGAGATAGAAAGTTTATTTAAGCACATTGCGCTGAATTGTAGGCCACTATTATATGGTTATTGTTTCTATATACTTATGCTTAATGATGGAGTGGAGCAAGAAACTAAAAATAAAGAACAAGTTGAAAGTGTATCTAGTGAAGGATATAGTAAAAAGTGCAAGGAAGAGGCAGCTGTTAGTGAGCAAATGGAAGCATTACATATAGAAAAAAGTTGTAACAATAAAGAGGATACAAATGATAGCATAGAAAAAGAGATTTATGCACCTTGCAAAATAGAGTTAACAAATGCAGAGATTAATGATAAACTGAGAGCAATGGGGCTAACAAAAAGAGAAACAGAAATTGCTTATGCCATTATTAAAGGAATGACTAATAGGGAGATTGCAGAGCAATATTATGTATCAGAGGTAACAGTTAAGAAACATGTTTCTCATATTTTTGAAAAGCTTGGCATTCAAAAAAGAGAAGAGGTTAAGTGGAGTATCTATAAAGATTATTTTAACTACAAATAAGCATATAAAATAAAGAAAAGGAGGTGTTGCGAAATGTGATACCTCCTTAAAAACTAGGCATATTCTAGTTTATAAGCGAGAAAGAAGTAAGAGAGGTTAAGCAGCATGAGAATTATTATATCACCAGCAAAAAAGATGAAAGAGGATTTAGATACATTAGAATATAGTAATGTACCATTATTTCTAGAGAAGACCCAAAGGATTATGGAAGTCCTTAAAGGGATGGATTATGATGCACTAAAAGCTTTATGGAAATGTAATGATCAAATAGCCAAGCTGAATGAAGAGCGTCTATGTCATATGAATTTAGAAAGAAATCTAACACCAGCCATTCTTTCTTATGAAGGGATTCAGTATCAATATATGGCGCCAGCTGTTTTTGAAACAGAGGCCTATCATTATATAGAAGAGCATTTAAGAATTTTATCAGGGTTTTATGGCATGCTTAAACCTTTTGATGGAGTAACACCTTACCGCTTAGAAATGCAAGCAAAATTAAGTGTAGATGGACATAAAAATCTATATGCCTATTGGGGAGAACAAATAGCAAGGCAGCTACTAAGTGAGACAGAATGTATTGTGAATCTAGCATCTAAGGAATATAGCAAGTGCATTGAACCTTATTTAACAGATGATATTCAGTTTGTAACCTGTGTATTTGGTGAAGTCATTGATGGTAAAGTGAAAGAAAAAGGAACTTATGCAAAAATGGCTAGAGGTGAAATGGTGCGCTTTATGGCAGAGCATCAGATTCAAAAGATAGAAGAAATTAAAGCATTTAATCGTTTAGGCTATTGCTTTGAAGAGACGTATTCTAGCGAAAAGATTTATACCTTTATAAAATAAAGTTTATTAGATAGATGCAAGTTCTAAGTCATTCATAAACTCAATTTAAACTTTAAGGATTTATAAAATAATTGTAAGTCTTAAATTGCAATAACAAATTGAACTACCCTGCTAAACTAATAAATTTACCACCTATTTAGTAGCATAAATTAAATCTAGTTGTTTCTCAAAACATTCCTCTGGGGTTTGGTACTTGAGTATTTTTCTTGGTAAAGTATT
>JAGAVZ010000218.1 GCA_017941635.1 Cellulosilyticum sp. | reverse complement strand
TTTACCAAGAAAAATACTCAAGTACCAAACCCCAGAGGAATGTTTTGAGAAACAACTAGATTTAATTTATGCTACTAAATAGGTGGTAAATTTATTAGTTTAGCAGGGTAGTTCAATTTGTTATTGCAATTTAGGAAAATAAAATAAATATTAATAATAGCATCTTGTTACGTTGGCGTTTTATGATAGTAATAAGAAAGGGGCGAGATATATGCGTGGGAGATTACTAATCGTAGAAGATGATGAACAAATTGCAAGTGTTTTACAAGAATATTTAACTAATAGGGGATATGAAATCAATTGGGCCTCCACAGGAAATGAAGGGCTTGAGGATTTTAAGATAGGTAATTATGATTTATTAATTGTAGACATTATGTTGCCAGGATTAGATGGATATAGCTTGTGTCAAAGTATACGCCTCATAAGTGATGTACCAATTTTGATTGCTAGTGCAAGGAATAAGGAATTAGATAAGATTAAGGGATTAAAAATAGGGGCAGATGACTATGTAACGAAACCTTTTAGCTTGCCTGAAATGGAAGCAAGGATCGAATCTCTTTTACGACGATATAAAAGGTCAATAAGAGAAGAATGTCTGGAGGAAATATATAGATATAATGAGGGATTGGAAATTAATTTTAATAGGAAACAAGTTTTTCTAAATGGAGAAGTATTACTTTTGACAGCAACTGAATGGAGTTTACTAACAATACTTGCTAAGAATCCAAGTAGACCTTTTACTAAAAAGGAATTATATGAAAATGTGTGGCAAGAAGAGAACATAGAAGGAAGTAATACAGTTACAGTACATATTAAACAGCTTAGAACAAAGTTAAAAGAAGATAGTAAACATCCTAAATATATAGAAACTGCCTGGGGAATTGGATACCGTTTTATAGGAGGTAGGATAGAGTGAAATTAAAACACTATCTAACAATATCTCATTTAATGGTGCTCATTACTACTATAGTGTGTATGATTATTGGAGTTGAGATAAGTTCTTTATATAATATACGAACTAAAGTAAAGGATGATTTATCTGCAAGGATGGAATTTGTTAAGTATACAGATATTTTAAGCAATACTGCCTTATATAATGGCACAGAAAGTATTGCAGGTGTACTTAATGGTGTTGAACTCAATAAAGAAGTGGTTATTACGTTATATAATCCAAAAGGTATTACTATTTATTCATCTGATCCTACAAATGAGAAGAGAATCTCGATAGATAAACTATATTATGAGTTGAATGAAGTAACCTATCAATATAATATTTATACGCTCAAAAAGCCTGTATTTGATAGTGAATCTAATATCGTTGGTTTTTATCAGATGAGTATTGAAAGAGAGAATATAAAGGAAGTTATACAGAAGAATACATTTATAACAATCATACTATTGTGCTTGTGTATTGTATTAATGTTTATCGCTTTAATGAGACACTTGAATAGAAGATTAAGCAAACCATTATATGAAGTTACAAGCAGTATGAATGAATATGCAAAAGGGAATGCAGATGTATATATCAATTATCAGTCAAATGATGAGATAGGTGAGTTATGTAGGCATTTTAATGCGATGAAAGAGGAGATTGAGCAAAATAAAAGAGTGGTAGAGGAAGAACAGAAGGCAAAGGAATATATGATTGCCACAATATCACATGATTTAAAAACACCTCTAACTTCTATTAGAGCATATGCAGAAATGTTGAAACTAGCAGATGGCATAAATGAGGTAAAAAAGCAGGAGTATTTGGAAACAATCCTAGGAAAATGTGATTATATGCGTGATATGCTAGATGACCTTTTGACCTATAATTTGTTGAGCATGAATTATCAGCTTGTATGTGTTGAAGTTGAGGGAGAAGAATTCTGTGAAATGCTATATTCAGGTGTTGAAGGAACTTGTGAACAAAAGAATATACAAGTAGAAACACAGATAGAAGTAAGTGGAAATTACAATGTAGATGTTAAGTATATGACAAGAGTGGTTGATAACATTGTAAGTAATGCCATTAGGCATACACAAGAAGGAAAGCGTATTTGGTTAGGTGCATTTTCAACAGATATGTCATTACCAAGTTGGGTAGATACAGCCTGTAAAGAAGCCTTAGAGAAGTATAAGGAACCAGGTTTATTCTTAATAGTAAAAAATGAAGGTAATGTAATTAGTGAAAGAGATAAAGAAAATCTATTTAAGCCGTTTTATCAAGGAGATGAGGCTAGGTGTAAGAAAGAACATAAAGGTGTAGGACTAGGGTTGAGTATCTCTAAAATGATTATGGAGAAACATAAAGGAGCTATTGAAGTTGTACCGATTAAAGATTTTGGTAATATTATGGTATGTTATTTGAAACGGGCTTCCTAAAAGGGGGACAAGTAATATATGGTAAGGAAATATTATAAGAAGTTTAGGAGTGGAATATTTATATTTGGCATCTTATTGGGGACAACAGGTTGTGGCGATTTTATATCTTCTAGTATGATAGAGGTTATCAACCAAGAAGTAATTGTTGAGACTTTTTACGGAGAAGGAATATATAAAACATATATTGATAATGAATTTGTAAAAGAAGAGATTAGCAAAGAGTGGAAAGGCAAAAATGGTAAATATCATAATGATATAGAAATCAGAGTAGATAAGGAATTTTATGATGAAGAAAGTGCATACAAAATTACAGAAGAAATGGTGCAAGGAGATTACATTGTTGTTAGAGAATTAGATACTGTTACAGATAAGGAGCTTATCGCATATTTACCCTATCAGAATTTATATTGTATTAAGAGTATGTCTTTAGTTGCAGAAGTAACAGATGATATTCGAGTGGGAATAGATGCTATTTTGTTTTCAGGTTCGTTAAAAGAATATGTCATGGAGCTTATTAATGTCTATGAAAAAGATTATGTACTTACAATGGAAGAAAATGTAAGGTTAAATAATTACATGACACAGCATATTATTGCGATACCCAAAGACAAGAGCATAGATGAGAGATATGAGTTCTGGATTGACCAAAGTAATTGGCTCATTGTAAAGGAATTTGCAAAGAAAGGAAATGTGACGGAAGAATTTGAGTATACCAAATATGAGCTTAATTCTAGGATTGATGAAAGTGTATTTGAGGTAGACATACCTTCAGATGCAAATATAGAATATATCTATGATAATCTTGAGAAACTCAATCAAGTCGTAACGTTAGATGAGGCAGTAGCTCTTTTTGGTAAACCAGTATTTTATTTAGATAAAGAGGGGTTAGAGTTAGAAGATTTGAGGTATATAGAGCTTGCTAGTGCTCAATATGGACAAATAAATTTGATATATACTACAGAAGATGGTAATAAAGTTACTGTAAAAAATAGCCTGTCATCACCGTTGTATGAGAAATTGAAACTTGGATATGAGCAAGTTAGAGTAAGGGGAGTTAGTGCAAATTATATTGAGAACAATGGTAGAAAGAACATTGAATTTATTGATGACGGAGTTATATGTAGTGTCTATGTTGAGAATAGTGAGATGAGTAAGGATAAGCTTATAGAGATAGTGAATCATCTAAAAATAAAGAAATAATATAAGTACAACCTTTTATTACAACATATATAAATAATATAGAAGTACATACTAAGGCGGGGAATGATATGAGGATAAGTTGGGTTAGGCGAGTTGTATTAGGGTTTTTGATTTTTGTTATGGCGAGTATGCCCATGTTTGCAACAGAGGTTAATGGGGAGAAAAAACCTCTTAGAGCCAATTTAACATTAATGGAAATGCAGTATGAGCATATAGAATATGCAGAAGTTGAGCATCTAATGAAAGAATTAGATGTGATTATACAGCAGGATGATAAAGAGGCGTTTTATAAATGGGATGAAACATATTATGCACTATATTGTAAAATAAATACTATGATACAAGTAGCACAGCTTAAGTATCAATTACATATGGAACAGATTCAATATTTTGATGAATATTTATACTCCATAGATTTACTAGGAAAAATGAAAAGTACATATGTTGAATTATTTGAAGAAGAGGAAGAGACTTTATCTAGTGATATGACAAAGTACTATGAGTTAAGTGTTGAACGTGCAAAATTAGTAGATAAGTATTTAGAACAAGAGTTAAATACGACTATTTGGGTCAAAGATAAAGAACTAACGTTACTTCAAATAATCAAGGATGAAACCATTGAGAATGGAGAGTTTTTTAAATTATATGATGAGTGGTATACAGCGTATAATAAAGCAACTGGAGAGATTTTATTAGAGTTAATAAAGATAGACAATCAAATGGCACAGATACAAGGTTATAAGACATATGTTGAAAGTGCATATGCAAGCTTTAATAGAGATTATACACCACAGGAAATTAAGGTTTTCATTGCAAATGTAAAGGAATTAATTCCAGACGTATTCATTTCACTGTACAAAAGCAATCTCGTATCATCTAGTATATTAGAAGATTATACATATGAAAGTGATGAGCACTTACTTCAAACAATTAGAAGTGGATTTATTACTCAAAATGAAAAGTTACTTGAGGCATATGATTATATGCTTAAATATGGTCTTTATGATATAGAGGCAAGAAATGATAAGGTATCGGGAGGATTTACAACCTACTTTGATGAATGGGCAGAGCCGTATATTGTCATTAATTATGCAGCACCATATGAAACAGCATTAACTATGATTCATGAATTTGGGCATTATTATTCATACTTCGCTATTGGAGATAATGAAGGTGGACTTGATTTAGACGAAACATACTCGCAAGCATTAGAATTACTAGCGATGCCGTACTATGATAAGGTTTTAGGAGATAATAAGTATAGTAAAGATGCAGAAATCCATACAGTTAATAATATGCTTGCAGCAATTATCCAAGGCTGTTTGTATGATGAGTTTTTACAGCAAGTATATGAAAATCCTAATATGACAGTAGATAAAATGAATGATCTTTATGTGCAATTGGCTAAGGATTATGGGATAAAGGTGGACAAAAGAAGTTGGAGTAATGTAACACATAATTTCCAAACACCATATTATTATATAAGTTATAGTGTTTCAGCTGTAGCGGCATTAGAGTTATGGGCGCAGTCACTTGAAGAAGGAAATGGGATTGAAAGCTACTTAGCATTGGTAACAGCAGGAGATTCAAATTCTTTTATTGAGAGTATAGAATCTGTTGGTCTCAATAATCCATTAGAAAAAGAGACACTTAATACAGTTATCAAAGCTATTAAAGAGTATTTTGATGTAAGTTCAAAAGAACAATCTCATAAAAAAGCAGCATAATAAATTAAATATCCCTATAAGACTAGAAAGATACGTGGTTCTAACTTATAGGGATATTTTTATTTGAGTTTAATTTTATAGTTTATAAGAACAATAACAGTGCTTACATTTGTAAATAATCATCAATGCTTTGAGAAACTTTTTTAGCAGCAACAACAGCAGCGATAACTGTTTTTGCACCACTTACAACGTCACCACAAGCAAATACGCCTTCTTTAGTAGTGTGACCTAATTCGTCTGTTACAAGTAAGCCATACTTTGTTTCAAGTCCTGTTGTACCAGATACGATATTAGATTTTGGTGCTTGGCTAACAGCGATGATTACGCTATCACAAGGCATAAGCTCTTCTGAGTCTGGTACAGTGATAAGTTTTGTATTACCTTCTTCGTCTGTAACTGTTTGAGTTGTAGCGAATACAACACCTTCTGGTGTAATTTCTACTGGTGATTTATAAAGTGTAAAGAGAACGCCCTCTTCTTTAGCTTCATGAATTTCTGCTTTAGTAGCAGTCATAGATTCTTCACCACGACGGTAGCAAATATGAACTTCTTCAGCACCATAGTATTTTGCACTACGAGCAGCATCCATAGCTACGTTACCAGCACCGATTACTACAACTTTTTTACCTAAACGATAACTCTTAGGATTTTTAAGGTAGTCAATTGCATAGTGTGCATGTGGTAAAGTTTCACCTTTAATATTTAATGTTTTTGGATTCCATACACCTGTTCCAACGAAGATTGCATCATATCCATCAGATAATAATTTATCTACAGTGATAACAGGACCAACTAAAGTATTGTATTTAATAGATACACCAAGTTGGATGAGTTTGTTTTCTAAATCCTCAACAAGTTTACGTGGTAATCTAAATTCAGGAATACCGTAGCTTAATACTCCACCGATACGGTCATGTAATTCAAACATAGTTACGCCATAGCCTTTTTTTGCAAGTAACATAGCAGCAGTGATACCAGCAGGACCAGAACCTACTACAGCAACACGTTTGCCGTTAAAAGCTTCTTTTTCAATAGTAAGTTCTTCGAGGTATTGTTTTGAAATATAAGCTTCAATATCACAGAATCTTACAGGTTCACTTTTGATACCGCGAATACAGTTACCAAGACATTGATCTTCATGAGGACAAACAATGGCACAAATCGCACTTAATGGATTGTTTTCAAATAAGATTTGTCCAGCTTCATGAATTTTACCTTCTTCAAAAAGTGTAATAACTTCAGGAACGGAGGTATAAATAGGGCAGTGCATTTGGCAACGGGGTTTTTTACATTTAAGACAGCGCCCTGCTTCAAATAATAAGTTTTCCATAGTACCCTCCAAAAATAAAAAATTAGTTAACTTAAAGTTATTGTAAACAAAAGTTGAAAAAATGTAAATGGATAGGAAAGGAAAGTAAAGTTAAAAGAAAGTATAGATAAAAATATAAAGTCCTAAATTGCAATAGCAAGTTGAACTAACAGTGTTATTTTATTTCACCACAAAATTATGTTGCATAGATCATATCTAGTTCATCCTCAAATAATTCCTCAGGTGTACGATAATTAAGGAGTTTTCTTGGGAGTGTATTGC
>JAGAVZ010000217.1 GCA_017941635.1 Cellulosilyticum sp. | reverse complement strand
GAAAATAATTGATAATATTAGTGCTAGTGATACTAAATAAGAGAGATATATAACAAAAAGAGCTTTAGAGTACTCTAAAGCTCTTTTTGTTATATATCTCTCTTATTTAGTATCACTAGCACTAATATTATCAATTATTTTCACATATATTTATCAAAGTCATCAAAACTTCCAAAGTTTCCGCTTTCATACCCTTCCAAATCTTTAGACGTATCACCTTTTACTTCTTCAACACTTCCTAAGACATCACAGTTATCTTCTTCAAACTCTAGGGGCAAATCTTCTTCTTGCCCTATTTGTTCGTTGTAATCTTCATCAGTATCCCCTACAACACATATTTTTCTTTCCTCCTGGTAAGAATCACAGACATTCTCTTTGTTACCTTTTTCATTAACTTTGTATTTACTCTTAATATCCTTAACTTTTTCTCTCAATTCATTTAGTACAATATCCTTTCCTCTTGATTTACATTGTTTATGATACTCTTTTAGAGTCAAGAGTTGTAACTCTTGAATCTTGTGATAAAAACTAGACTCTCCATACCCTGTTAGCTCTTTATACTCTTTTGGAGTAATATCTTCATTAATATATTTGAAATAATTATCTATTAAATAACTAGCACTTTCTCCTGCTGGACGTCCTCTCTTTCCTGTAGCATTTTTATATTCACCTATAATCTTGATTTCATTATCCTTACAAAATTTCTCAAATACACTTCTTGAACTTTCTTTTAATCTAACTTGTACCTTTAAATATTTCATAGTATCCCTCATATTCTAGTAATATGGATACTATTATATACCATCTTCAGGACTTTTCCTAATCTTCCATCATCCTATTTATCTTCATACTCACCATCATTCTCTTCTGTTGTAACTCTATTGTAAAAGTAGTATCCATACTGAACTTCTAATAACTGTTCATACGTAAGATACTGATTTAAAAGTCTTGCATAGTTCTGAGCTCTCCTAGATTTTGAATCATGATATGTTAATTCACAGGTTTGTAGCCATCTATCATACATTGCTTCAAAGTCTTTAATCTCTTCTATCAGGTATTCACATTTCTGATTTGATATATAAAATTCAAGGAATACAAAGTGATATTCCTCTTTTATAAGTCTTAGTTTTCTTTCTAGCCTTCCATACGATGTCATAAATTTTCCTCTTCCTTATAATAAAGCTCACTACACCTTCGTAGCATAGTTGTATGTTAAAAGAGTGACTAAACTGTATCTTAATTAGACTAAGGTATGGACATCTTAAGTTACATGCTCTTGTTAGCATTATGTGTGACATGACAAACCTCCATCGTAATTAAGTTATAGTTGACTATAAATAGAAAGAACCACTACTGTTGTTTACTATTTAAAGTATTTCACAGTAGTGGTTCTTAAATTGTTATAATTGCTTGAATTCTGACTCACTCATGATAGTAATACCCTTTGAATTGAAGTATTCTTTATAATCATTCTCAGTGCTACTATTCGAAATGTGTTCTATGACAAAGAGAGGTGTAGGTAAATCACTGTAAATAATCCCAGTGTTATCACCCTCAAGTATCAAAATTATTGGTGTAGCTAAATAACTTCCCAATATAGTTAAGTTATTACTAGTTTCTAAACCATACTCTTTTATAATTTCAATATGATTATTACCGAAGTATAATTTATTGTTCTGATAGATTACAGCGTGAGACCTTAGTGTTGTTCCACATACTGCATCTACTACATTTTCAGTATTGTATTTGCGAGAGAATACCTTAAATGTTCTATCACAGAACTTTACATTAAACACTAAGATTTTTCTTGCCCTAGTTGTAATCTCAAAGTAAGTATCCTTGAATACTGGATAGTTTTCTGAGATACTCTTTTCACCCTTGAAATAACCTGTGTAATTTCTACTACGAGTTATATGTATTTTAGGGTTTTGTTTTAGTATGTTGAATAGGTTTGGGTTTAGGATGATTAGCATTATCGTTTTCCCCAATCATTTAGATTTAGATGAACTCCGTACTCACCGATGGAATATATTTTATTAGAAATAAATGTGTGCGGTAATAGCTGTAGGTTATAGTAACTACACATTTCATCAGTAGAGTTAAACGTATCATAATCTTGAAGTACCATTCGATTTAAGATATCCATACCATTATAGGTATCTATAAAGTTTTTATCTACATGAATAGTGTCAGCTGTTATGGCAGCATTCATACAAATTATCCAATTCTCAATAAAATCCGAGTGAGGTGCAGAGGCACACATGTATGTGGCTAAGTCACCTTCAGGTGCTAGTTGGAATATCACATCTGCATCGCTATCACAGATATGGGAGATGTCATTTTTAAGTAAAACATCTGTATCTAAGTATATGCCACCGTACTTGTACAATGCTGTGGCTCTCACATAATCAGTAACCGGTGCATATACTCTACCTGTGTAAAAGCACGAAGTGTAGGGATGCTTATGCACATCAAAATTTTGTTCGTTCCATAACATTATCTGCAAGTCCGGACATTTCTTCTTCCAAGAGTTAATACATCTTATGGCGATTTTTGGTAGTGTATGTGGTCCAAACCAGCAGTAGTGTAAAATTTTAGGTATCATAAATCTTCCTTCCTTGATTCTATAACTTTCTTGAATTTGCACGCATTGCTGTAATTTGAAGTTCTATATTAATAACAGCCATTAATACTGTATTTGTAGTAATATACTGTTACAACTTTTTAGTATTTTAATAAAAATTACCCTCTAGATGTAGAGGGTAATTGTTATTATTTTTCAATGTACAAGATTGGCATATGTTTTCTTAGTAAATGTTGGCACTCATGATAATCCTTATTACTGTAATAATCCTCCACCTCATACATCCCATTAGGGACCATGTGGCGAATTTGGACTCTAATATCTGAAACATCCTTAAAAGCCTCTCTTATTTTCTTTAGGTCGATATCACACTCATAGTATCCGTTCACATCAGTAGTAACTGTGTAAGTAGTAATATAAGCTGCCATATTTGGTACTAATGGAGAGATTTTAATTTCAATATTCTTTGCAGGTGATAAATCATCGTTATACTTAGCGTATCCACTAAGAGTTACAGTGTCTGCATTCTTATCATTCATTTCTATCTCTTCTTGGAATTTTGTTGTATCTAAAGTTAATACTTTGGTTGTAGAATCATATTCCCAATTCCATTTTGCAGTTGTAGATATAATATCTACACTCGCATAAGTGGTAGATTTATTATTGTTAACCTTCACAGTACCTTTATATGGTGATTTACTTCCATTAATATCAACTCTACGTAAATCACCAACTTCTTGAATCCACATTTGATAAGGCTCAATTGTAATAATGTATCTGTTAATATGGTCATAGTACTTGATATGTGCCCCTAAATACTCTTCCATCCAAGCTACTGACAAAGAAGGTACACCCTCTAGCATTGTAGGATTTTTAACTGTGATGATATTCCCCTCTACAATTGTTTCCATTTTAGCGTTGCGTTCAACTGTAACTGTTTGAGTTTTACTATCCCAGTTTACTTTACAGTCTAGGTTTTCAGAAACAAAACGGATTGGAACCATTGTAGTACCATTCTTTACTTGTGGTGCTAAGTTAAGAGTTTTATTTGTACCGTTAACTGTAGCTGTTTTGCTACCGATTGTAAGAACGATTGATTTACTTCCATCATTAATTGTTACTTTTTGAGCTTTTTGGTCCCAACCAACTTGTGCTCCTAAGTTTTCTGATACTACTCTTAGTGGAACTAATGTTGTTCCATTTGATTGGTAAGGTGCTACTGTAGTTGCTACCTTTGAACCATTGATATGTAATCCGATTGTGCCTGCCATAGTAGGTACTGCCATTGCTGATATTGCTAATGTAGTTGCTAATGCTTTTGTTAATTTTTTCATATGTATCTCCTTTAGAATTATTCAACTTTAATCATTATACAAATTAATTAGATATGATTCAATATTCTACATTTACTAATCATATTGTTTACTCTTCTCCTATACCTTCCTTTATCTTCTTCTTTAAAGCTATAAGTATGTCTATTGAGTTCTTAAACTTTCTGTACATCAAATCTACAAACTCTTTGAATTCCATATCTGATTCATATCCCTCCTTTATAACCCTCCACAGTTCTACCATACTTCCTTCTAAAATATGAAAATGACACTGAATATCTACTAGTGTTTCTTTATACTTATCCTTTCTTATTTCTTCAATTTGCTTAGTATTTTTTTCATTAGCTGCTGATTGAATGATCCTTTGTATAACTTTTTGATTTTCAACTATTAAGTCTAATCGTTTTTCTAGATACTTTTTTTCTACTAACTGCTCTCTTAATTGATTATTCTCCTTAATCAATCTAGATACTTGTTCTCTTAAGTCAATTACTTCAGATGGTGTAGTTGGTATCTTTCTATCAATTGCTTCTACATGAAAACAAAACGGTTCTGCTAATAGGTGTTCCAATGTTACCTTTCCACTACTACGTAATCTACAATAGGCTGAATAATAATTCCGATATGTATCTGCTGTAAATCCATACGCATTTACTAAATGTGTGAAAGTAGTATCTACTCGATATGAATATTTACTTTCAAATGTCCTGATGATTTCTTCATTTAAATGCTCTCCCAATGTACATCGAAGACTTTTCCTGGGTGTTACAATACCATGCACTACAAAATCATATATGGACTGCTCTAAATAGTTCATATACAAACCTCTCTTCTTTTATTATCGTATAGGCTATACGTTTCTCTACCTATATCTATCTAATAGTACATTTTCACCATTTTAGTTCATGTCTAAAATGCGGATTATGCATAGTAATACTACTTTCACTAACTATTACTCACTTTCCTTAATTCCCCTTAATTTAGCAAACTATTGTTCCGTTATAAACGAAGTAGCATCTCGATAAAAACATCATAAAAATAGCTACAAATGATTCATTGATTGCTGTATCTGATATATATATATGCAATAAATTCACCTACTTCATATGAGTTTATATTGAACGTCAATCAATTTTATATCTACCTTCATTCTAAATAATCAACGTAGATTGTTACTTCACTACATAGTCTAGCTTAGTAATATTTTTTACTTTGTTGCTTATTTCCTTTCCCCCTCCAGTGTAAGTATACACATCAATCATTATATATCATATGAAAGTTGGTTGCGTACACTATAACTCCTCCTCAGCTATGATATAGATACATTGAGAAGTAATCTACTAGCATAGAGATAGTGGGATATCTATCTACCT
>JAGAVZ010000024.1 GCA_017941635.1 Cellulosilyticum sp. | reverse complement strand
TTTTGTACTGTTAAGTAGTACTGACTTGTCACTTCATGTGACTTTATGAATCGACTGGTTTAATGGTTACTATTTTATTTTCAAAGTTCATTTCTTCTTATTTATCAAGGCCTCAGCCCTGTGTGTCAGTGGCGCTGTGCCCTGCTGACTTGATTTATTATGCACCATAACCTTGCATAAGTCAACACTATTTCTTAACTTTTTTCCTTTATTTTAGGTTTTTCGACTTATCACCATCATATCCCCAGATATATGCAAGTTACCCACAAACTTATGCACACTTACGTCCCTTTCTTCCTTTTATTTGACCTTATTTCTTCTATATTAAATCTAAGTATTGAGTAGAATACTATAGAGTATCTCTACTCAATACTTTTGCTGTAACCATTTTTTATTAACTATACTGCGTACGTTTTATTACTTCTTTTTGAATTTTTGAATCTAGTAACACAAAGTTATCAGAGAATCCACCTACTCTAACAATAATATCTCTATGTTTTTCTGGCGCTTCCATTGCTTCTTCTAGAATCTCTTTATCTACTACATTAATTTGTAGTTGATTTCCTCCTCCTGCAAAATAAGTCTCTAGTAATGCTTTCACTTTCTGTCTGCCTTCTACTGTTTTAAATATTTTCGGATCTAGCCTAAGATTCACAATACATGTTCCTATACAATCTTTTTGTGGTATAGACATTGTTGCCCCTAGTAAGGAAGTAGGCCCTTCCCTATCCGTTCCTTGCATAGCCCCTGCACTATCTGCTAAAGGCTCACTTCTTTTTCTTCCATCTGGCGTTGCCCCTATCTTTTGACCATTGCTAATCCAGTCTGTCCATGCAATGATAGCAGGCATAAATTGTCCTTGCTTTCTATAACCTACTAGCTTTTTCATTTCATCAAATACAAAGCCCATTAAGTCTTCTGCCAACTTATTTATTTCTTCATTGTAATTTCCAAATTTACAAACCTCATTACATTTTGTATAGATCCCTTTATTATCTTCATAATTTTTTATAAAGCTATCCAAAAAGCTTTCTCTAGATAATACACCAAACTTATCTGCATAAAACTCCTTAATAGCATAAAGTGCATTAATTGTATTCGTACTACCATAGATATTAGTAGAATCAAAATTATAGCATGCCCCACCACCTAAGACACTTTTACCTTCCTTGATACAGTCTCCTGTTAATAAGCTCTTTATAGGTGTTGGCGTGTGTAAACCTTCTGTATGCTGTCTTAAGTTGATTTGCTCACCCATATCTTGAATAGTTAAATGAAGATGTTTCTTAAATTGATTATAGAATGTCTCAAAGCTTTCACATCTTATAAATTGAGTATGGAATGTGTCTTCAAAAACATCTAGCATATTATAAGATACCCATGTAGAGTCACACATGGTTTTTCCCTGGATAAGTACTTCTGAGCATCCACCAAATACATAGTTTATGGCATCTTTAAAGGGTACATTATATTGATTTATAAGACCTTGTAAGAAAACTTTTTCATTTGCAATAGCTGGTTGCCCATAACCTTTACCTATATTCTCTAAGTACTCTTCCCATATATCTTGAGGCATATCTTCTCTAACCCTTAAGGTAACATTAGGTGTACGCAGTCCTCTTATAGCTTTAATGGCTATCTTTGTAAGGCTATTATAGCTTGCCTTTCCTTCTCTGTCTGTTCCTCCTATTGTTACATGCACTGCGCTAGGATGCCCTAACCTTTTTTCAATATCCTCAAAAAGTTCCCTAAATAAGCTATAGGCCGTCTCTTCTGATGTTTTGCCTCTCTCTAAATCTTTCTTATAATAAGGATAAAGTAAATGATCTATTCTTCCTGTCTCAAAACAATTACTTAGATAGAGTCCCGCTTGTAGCATTACAAAAGCCTCATAAAAATGAACAGGCGGTTCAATTGGGACACGTTCAAGGGCTATAATTAAGCTTTCTAAAACTTTATCTTCAGGATTTTTGGCGTATTGTTCTTTTAAGTTTACCTTATAACGCTCTACATATTGGATTAAGCCTTCTACAGTATCCTGCATTCCTAATAAAAACTGTCTTTTCTCTTCTGTAATATCCTTTGAAAGTTCTTCTACTATATCATCTTTATATCCTCTTAACCCTTTAGCAAATAGTGTATGAAAGTCTATCGTATGATGCCACCCTCCATGGTCATATCTTATATGCGTAGGAATAGTATACATACGACGTGCATTCTCAAGAACATAATTTACAATATAATGTTCTTGCTCATTTTCTACCTGATTAAAAAGCCTCCTAAACTTTTGCTCATTCACATAACAAACGCCATTACAATCTACCATACATCCATAGTCATAAAGATCATCATTTTTTCTTCCTGTACTAATTTCATCTTTATAAGTAGCAAATAATCTCTGTCCTTCTGTGTAGGTTGGAACATCTATATTTTCTAAATGAAAACGTATTACTCTTCCTGCACGTCTTTCTATTGTTTCATTTAAACTTTGATAAAATAAAGCTGCTGACTCCATACCATGCTTTTTCAAAAATCTTGCAGTAGGTGAAAGGTGATATGTTTTTTCCATTTCATTAAGCTCCTATCTTTGTAATAGCCTCATTCATAATTTGGATATCTTCTTGAGTCAGAGAAATTTTTGCCGCACAAGCTGTATCTATAATATGTTGTGGTTTTCTTGCTCCGCATAAGACATAAGTCATATTTTTCTGTGCCATTGTCCATGCAATAACCAGTTGTGCCATTGTACATCCATATTTCTTAGTTAAGTCTTCCCACCCTTTCAGCATATCTAATACCTTAGCTCTTTTATCTGGTTCATACCACGCAATACCCGCTCGTGCCTCTTTAGGGTCTACCACATAATCCATGCCTATTTTACCCGTTAGTAACCCTTGCTCTAAGGAAGAATAAGTCATGATTGCAATATTATTTTTCTCACAACATTCCCTTAATGTATGTTCTAGCTTTCTATCTAACATACTATATTTCTCTTGGATAACATCTAACTGGCCATATCTTATGTATTCATTAATATGTTCCTCTGTAACATTAGAAGCTCCTATGGCTTTAATAAGTCCTTGTCTTTTTAAATCCATCAAGCAATCCATAGTCTTGCTAATCTCTGTCATATACGGTGGTACTGCTTGCCAATGAGTAAAGTAGATATCAACATAGTCAGTATCTAATCGCTTAAGACTTAGTTCAAGTTCCCTTTTAATAGTATCGGGTTCAAGACATCTTCTTACCTGATACCCAGCTTGTTCAAAGAACTCAGATCCCCTTTCATCATGCCACCATAACCCACACTTAGTTGAAAGAATAACTTGATCTCTCTTTCCTTTAATTGCCTTTCCTACGACCTGTTCACTTCTTCCAAATCCATAACCAGGTGCTGTATCAATTAAAGTAATACCTGCTTTTATAGCTTCGTGGATAGTTTGAATAGATGCTTGTTCATCTGAATCTCCCCACCACTCACCTCCACCTATGGCCCATGTGCCAAGTCCTAATGCCGATACGCTCATATGGGAGTTTCCTAATTTTCTCTTAATCATTTTTACTCACCTCATTAATTTTTTTATTTATATATTGATTCCACTGACTTACCTCTTCTTCAGAGGGTACTCTAAAAGCATATGTATCTTTTCTTACTCCATATCTTCTCTTTTTAGCTTCTCCTAGTGTATGATACGGCATAAGCTGTATGCCAATAACATGTTGATAAGCATGCTGCAACGCTACTAAAGCATCAAAATGATCTTGCCTGTCATTAATACTAGGTATAATAGGACTCCTTATTAAAATGGTTTTATGTAAGTTATTAAGTCTTTTTAAATTAGCCTGGATAAGCTCATTAGATTGCCCTATATACTTTTTATGATTTTCTTGATTTGTTTCTTTTATATCAAATAAAAAATAATCTACATAAGGTGCTACCTTCTCTATAGTTTGTGTAGGTATTGCTCCACTTGTCTCGACACAGGTATGAAGCCCTTCTTTTTTAGCCCTCTTTAATAAGGCTAGGGCAAAATCTCTTTGCCATAACGGTTCTCCCCCTGATAAAGTTAATCCACCACCTGAGCTTTTATAAAACTGTCTATCCGCTAAAACCTGCCTCATAACTTCATCCACATTCATTTCTTGACCACAAATGGTTAGTGCTCGATTTAGACAATGTTGAAGACATTTCTGACATCCTAAACACTTTTCTAGATTCATTTCATGTATCATTTCTCCATTCTCTTGGAAAATATTATGACAATTCTCTTCGCATACCTCACTACATTTCCCACAATACGTACACTTTATAGGATCTAATTCAATGCCTTTATCTCTACTTAATCCCTCTAGGTTATGACACCAGAGACATCTTAAAGGGCATCCTTTTAAAAATACAGTTGTACGAATTCCAGGTCCATCATCTACGCAAAATCGTTGGATATTAAAAATCAAACCATGTTCATTATCTTCTTCTCTCATTGGCCTTTCCTTCACTATTCTTATTTTTAAAGCTATCTATAGTATACTTGTTATTGCTTTTTTGCGTAAATATCATTATAGTGTATAATATATAAGAATATTGAACCAATTAGGAGTTAGAAAATGAGCTTCTCAAATGTTATATTAGATTCCCAAATTACACACTTCCCTTTTTATGTAACACGTTGTGCTACTGATTTTATAGGAAATAACATCACAAGAGAAAAGGGATTTGATGAATATCAAATTATGCAATGTATAGGTGGAAAAGGTTTCTTTGAATGTAACAGTAAGTACTATAATATTGAACCTTTTGACCTTGTCATTTTTAATCCACATATTCCTCATCAATATGGACCTATTCCAGATCATCCTACCCCATGGCTTCTTAATTGGATTTGCTTTCTAAAAAACGGAAATGATTTATTAGAAAAACACTTAACTTCTGAAGGTTATCTTGTTCTTAAATCCGTATCATCCTCTCATCTTATACCTATTTTTGAACAAGCAGTAATAGCCTTATCTCAAGACTCTACCTATAACCAATTACAAGGTTCTCATATTTTATATCGATTAATTTTAGAAATTATTGCATTAAAATGGCCGGCCATCCATCCAGATTCTCGCCCCCAACTATTAAATCCTGTTATTAACTACATGACGACACATTTAGATGAAGATTTATCTATAGATTTTTTAGCCTCTCTTATTAATGTTTCACCTTCCTATTTATGCCGCCAATTTAAAAAAGACTATCAAATCTCACCTATTAAATACCTTATTAAGTTACGTATGTTTAAAGCTCAAGAACTTATTACAGCCTATCCTCATATGACTATAAAAGAAATTAGCTACCTTTGTGGTTATAAAGATTCCTCATACTTCTGCGCTGAATTTAAACGCTGCTTCCGTATTACCCCTACACAATATAAAGAAGAATTTTTATCTCAACCTTATTAAATCATAACCACCCGTCTAACGGGTGGTTTGCTCTAGCCCTATAAGGGCATGTTACTAGCAATGCCTTAAGGCATATTGAATAGTTCGCCAACTGCATATTTTT
>JAGAVZ010000023.1 GCA_017941635.1 Cellulosilyticum sp. | reverse complement strand
TTGGGAATCATTTAAAGAGAGCATCGTCAACAACCTTTCTGAGAGTATTTGGTCGTACTTAGGATTGTTGAAAATGCTCTTATTTTATGCCTGGAAATATTTTAAGAATAGTTTCATGACCCCAACATTTATTGTAGAGCCGAAATTTTCTAGCTTTAATTTTTACCAGTTTTTAAGTGAGGATGCAATTTTTTAGTAATATGTGGTACAATATACAAGAGATAACATTAGATAGATTGTAACAAGGAAGGAAATTATATGAAAAGAGCAATATGGATTGTATTAGATAGTGTTGGCATGGGCGCTATGCCAGATGCTAGCCAGTATGGCGATCAAGATGTCAATACATTAGCACATACGTACACTTTTTCAAACGGATTAGATTTAAAAAATATGGTACGTTATGGTTTAGGTAATATAGATGGTATGAAGGCTTTACCAAAAACAGAAACACCAGAAGGTAGTTTTTCAAGATTAGGTGAGTTATCAAAAGGTAAAGATACAACAACAGGTCACTGGGAGATGGTTGGGGTTTATACAGAAGTTCCTTTCCCAACTTATCCAAATGGTTTCCCAAAAGAAGTAATGGATGCTTTCGAAACAGCTATTGGAACAAAAACTTTAGGTAACTGTACAGCCTCAGGAACAGCTATTATTGAAGAGTTAGGTGAAGAGCACGTGAGAACGGGTTATCCAATCGTGTATACATCTGCTGATAGTGTATTTCAAATTGCAGCACATGAAGAAGTGGTACCATTAGAAAGACTTTATGAAATGTGTGAAATCGCACGTAAAATTTTAACAGGTGAACATGAGGTTGCACGTGTTATTGCAAGACCTTTTGAAGGGAAGGTAGGTAGCTTTACACGTACAGCCAATAGACATGACTATGCAGTAAGTCCTCCAACACCAAATTTACTCACTTACTGTGAAGAAGCAAAAGTACCAGTTATTGCAGTAGGCAAAATTGAAGATATCTTTAATAAGCAAGGTGTATCTGCCGCAATGCACACAAAATCAAATGAAGATGGTATTCAAAAAACATTAGAGTGTATGAAGCAATATCCAGAAGGTCTTATTTTTGTAAATCTTGTAGATTTTGATATGAAATGGGGACACCGTAGAGATGCTGCAAGCTATGGCAAAGGTTTAGAGGTATTTGATGCAGCACTTCCAAGTATTGTAGAGGCTATGAAAGAAGATGATATTTTAATCATTACAGCAGACCATGGATGCGATCCAACTGCACCTGGTACAGACCATACAAGGGAATATGTACCACTTTTAGTTATTGGAAAGAATGTAAAAGCAGGTGTAGACTTAGGGACAAGAAATAGTTTTGCTGATATTGGGCAAACATTATGCAAATATTTTGGTTTACCAAGTTTAAAAATTGGTGAAAGCTTTTTAGATAAGGTAATGAAATAGGCAGTAGAAGGGTAAAAGAATTATGAGAATGTATGATATTATTGAACACAAAAAGAAAGGTATGGCACTTACTAAAGAGGAAATTCAATTTGTAGTAGATGGTTACACAAATGGGACCATTCCTGATTATCAGGTTTCGGCACTTTTAATGGCGATTTACTTCCAAGGGATGTCTTTAGAAGAAACAGCTCAGCTTACAATGGCAATGGCACAAAGTGGCGATATGATTGATTTATCACCTATTAGTGGCATTAAAGTAGATAAACATAGTACAGGTGGTGTAGGTGATAAAATAACGATTGTACTTGCGCCTCTTGTAGCAGCAGTTGGTGCAAAAGTAGCTAAAATGTCTGGTCGTGGCTTAGGTCATACAGGTGGGACAATTGATAAATTAGAATCATTTGAGGGGTTTAAAGTAGAGATTTCTGAAGAAGATTTCTTTAAACAAGTGAATGAACATCATATTGCAGTAGTTGGTCAAAGTGGTGAACTTGCACCAGCAGATAAAAAGCTTTATGCACTAAGAGATGTAACAGCAACTGTAGATAATATGAGTCTGATTGCAAGTTCAATTATGTCTAAGAAAATTGCATCAGGAGCAGATGCCATTTGTTTAGATGTTAAGTGTGGTTCAGGAGCATTTATGAAAACACTTGAGGATGCAGAAGCACTTGCAAGAGCAATGGTAGATATCGGAAATCATGTAGGACGTCATACGATGGCTATTGTTTCAGATATGAATCAGCCTTTAGGTTATGCAGTCGGAAATGCTCTTGAAATTATCGAAGGTATTGAAACTTTAAAGGGTAATGGACCTGAAGATTTAACAAAATTAACAATTACATTAGCAAGCCATATGCTTGTACTTGCTAATGTTTGTGATTCATTAGAAGAAGCAGAAACAAAAGTTCAAGAAGTGATTCAAAATGGAAAAGCTATTGAAAAACTTCAAGAATGGATTGCACTGCAAGGTGGTAACCCTGAAGCAGTAGTAAATTATAGTTTATTACCACAAGCTGGTCATAAGAAAGCTGTTACATTAGGTCAAGCAGGCTATGTAGCAGGCATTGAAGCTGAATCTGTTGGAAAAGCTGCCCTTGTTTTAGGTGCAGGTAGAGAAACAAAAGAAAGTGACATTGATTTAAGTGTAGGGATTGTCATCCATAAGAAAATTGGAGATGTAATTGGAGCAGATGATGTCGTTGCAACAATCCACTACAACGATGAAAATAAATGTAAAGCAGCAGAAGAAATCTTAAAAGCGGCTTACTCAGTAAGTCATGAAAAAGTAGAACCAAATACATTAATTTATAAAGTCATTAGCGCAAACTAAAACAATCTTCCTTATACTTTTTAGTTTTCAGTATAATTTGTCTTAAATGACAAATACTACAAACAAAAGGTATGAAGGAGGATTTTTATGAAGAAAAGACGTGCCTATGCAATCTTTTTTCTAATTTTAAGTGTAACTTGCCCGGGCCTTTATGCTAAACCTGATACTGCGGCAAGTAATCAAACAATGGCAGCAACCGCAAGAAGTTATATATTAATGGAACAATCTAGCGGGCAGGTTCTATTAGAACGTAGTTCCGAAGAGGAATTTCCACCAGCCAGTATCACAAAGGTCATGACGTTGCTACTCATCAATGAAGCAATCGACGCAGGAAAAATTAATTGGGACGATCAAGTAACCATTAGTGAACATGCAGCCCATATGGGGGGCTCACAAGTATTTATGGAACCGGGTGAAATCCAAACAGTAAGAGATTTAGTAAAATGTATTTCTATTGCATCTGCTAATGATGCAGCTGTAGCCATGAGCGAATATATTGCAGGTAGTGAAGAGCAGTTTGTGGAACTTATGAACAAACGTGCTAAAGAATTAGGTATGGAGCATACTACCTTTAAGAATGCTTGTGGACTTCATGTAGAAGGACATGTTTCTTGTGCCAAAGATATTGCCCTTATGTCTAGAGCTTTACTTGAAGAACATCCAGAAATGTCCAAAATCCTTACCACATGGATGGATAGCATTACACACCGTACAAGACGTGGTGAAAGTGAATTTGGGCTTTCTAATACCAATAAAATGATTAAGTGGTATAATGGGCTTACTGGTCTTAAGACAGGTTATACACCACAGGCAAAACACTGTGTAAGCGCTACAGCGACTAGAGATCAAATGGGTTTAATTGCTGTGATTATGGGAGCAGCAGATGGAAAAATACGTTTCCAAGAAGCTGCTCAACTTTTAGACTATGGTTTTGCAAATTATAAAGTTAAAGTAGGCCCACAAATTGGAACCATTATTGCACAACAAGAAATTAAAAAAGGTACAGAAAAACAAATTGATGTGGCAACAGCAGAAACTAAATCATTCGTTGTACCAAAAGCGAGTGCAAGTTGTGAATTAACTTATGAATTAAAATATGATGGTGCACTGGTTGCACCGATCAATAAAGGTGATACAGTAGGTCGCATTGTTTACTATTTAGATGGCAATGAAGTTGGCGAAGGAACCCTAGTATCTGCAAGTGATGTACAAAAAGCAACTATCAAACAAATGATTCCTTATATGGCAAAACGTTTCTTTAAAATGGCATAAAAGTAAAAGAAAGTATCTTTTCTTTGTTAAACAGAGTAAAGATACTTTCTTTTTGCCGTTTATGAAAAGCTTGCATAAAACGTGACAAAAAGATACACTATTGTAAGAAGAAAGTTTACAGGAGGCAGAAAGAGTGACTGTAACATTTAAATTACAAGATTTTGAAGGGCCACTTGATTTATTGCTCTACTTAATTGAAAAAAATAAAATGAATATATATGATATAGAGATTTCTTCGATTACAGATCAATATATGGAATATCTTGAAGCAGCAACAGAGGTAGAACTAGATCAAATGAGTGACTTTATTGTCATGGCAGCAACACTACTTTATATTAAGTCGCGGATGCTTTTACCAAAACCAAATAAGGTAGGTGAAGAGCCAGAAGAAGATCCACGTGAAGAATTAGTACGTAAGTTGCTTGAATATAAAAAGGTAAAGTATGTATCAGAGAAGCTCAGTGAATGTCAGGGTGAATCGATGCAATATTGTTTTAGAAATAAAATGGCACATTTAGAAATTCCAGATGCGCCTATTTCTTATGAAAATATTCTAGATAATGTATCGCTTAAACTACTATATGATACCTTTGAACAATTGATGAAACAAAAGGAATGGGATGACAAACAACAAAATGAGCGTCAGATTGACCAAAGAATTTTAAAGAAAGATACGTACACCATTGAACAAAAGAGTCTATACATTAGAGAGCTTATTGCTTTAAAAGGTGAAACAACTTTCTTTAGTATCTGTAATGGTCAGATGCCAAAGGTAGAATTGATTGTTACGTTTATGGCATTATTGGAACTCATTCACAAAAAAGAAATTTGTGTTGAGCAAGAAACACCTACAAGTGATATTTTCATTAAGGAGGCTATGTAAGTGGAAAAAACAGAATTACAAAGTAGCTTAGAAGCATTATTATTTTATGCAGGAGATATTATTCCGCTTAGAAGACTTAGTGAAATTTGTGATGCCGATGAATTATCTATTCGTATGGGCATCAATCATCTAAATGAAGTTTATAAGTCGACGAATAGTGGAATTGAAATTATAGAAGTAGATGATGGCTATCAAATGTGTACCGCAGCAAAACATCTACAAGTGATTCAGCTTTATCGTCAAAAGCCTGTAAAAAATATATTAACGCAGGCATTAATTGAAACATTAGCGATTGTAGCTTATTCACAACCGATTACTCGTACGCAAATAGAAGATATTCGTGGCGTAAGATGTGAACATGCCATTGGGCGTTTATTAGAATATGGACTCATTGAAGAGGTAGGAAGATTAAATGTCATTGGTCGTCCGATTTTATTTGGGACAACAAATGAATTCTTGCGCCACTTTGGTTTTAGAAATTTGGATGAAATGCCAAAAATCAAAGAAGAGCTATTAGAAAAGTTCAGAGCAGAAGTCCAGGAAGAAATGAGTTATTTTGAAGAAGATGAACGTGTCACAAGTAGACCGACTCTAGAAATTGAAAATTAAAAGTATAGCCACAGAAAGAAGTGTATAATGTCACTTAATTAGGGAAAATTAACAAGAGATAATTGTGTGATTTTACAAGGAGTGACATCATGAAAAGAAAGATTTTATCTCTTGCGTTAGCCCTAATAATGAGTAGCGCTCAGCTTATTTATGCAAATGATGCCCTGCCAAAAGTAAAGGCAAAAGGGGCAGTATTAATTGAACAAGAAAGTGGTAGGGTGCTTTATGAACAAAATGCTTATGCACCATTACCAATGGCAAGTACCACCAAGATTATGACTTGTATTGTTGCTTTGGAAAATGGCAAGTTAGATGATATTGTAGTAACCTCCAAAAGAGCAAGCCAAGCACCACCCGTTAAGTTAAAGCTTAAAGTAGGAGAAAAACAACGCTTAGGTGATTTGCTGTATGCTTTAATGTTACAATCTGATAATGATGTAGCGGTGGCAGTTGCAGAACATATAGGTGGCAGTGTTGAAGGCTTTTGTGAGATGATGACACAAAAAGCACAAGAAATAGGGGCAAAAAACACCTGTTTCAAAACACCCAATGGATTAGATGCTGAGGGGCATTGTGCCAGTGCCTATGATATGGCATTAATTGGTGCTTATGCTTTACAAAATCCAGAGTTTGTTAAGATTGTGACCACTGAGCTGATTACGATTCCAACTATAAAAACAGAAAATAGTGTACGCCATGATTTACAAAACAAGAATCGCTTTATTTATTCATATCAAGGTTCAAATGGCATAAAGACAGGTTTTACAAATAAAGCAGGACATTGTTTTGTAGGTGGGGCAAAAAGAGAAGATATGCAGCTTATCGCAGCAGCACTTGGTTCAGGTTGGGGCAAAAATGGGAAAACTCAAAAATATACAGATGTGATTAATATGATGAATTATGGTTTTGCAAATTACGATAAAGTAAAACTTATTGAGCCTCAAGAAGAGGTAGCTACTGTTCCAGTAGAAAAAGCAGTCATAGATCAAGTCACTGTAAGCTGCCAGGATCAGGTGGTGATGCCGCTTAATGAAAGAGAAAAAGCAAATGTATATGTTAAAAAAGTATTACCAACTGGAGTGACAGCACCGATTAAAGCAGGTGATGTTATTGGCGAAATGCAGGTGGTTTGCGATGGGGTCACCTTAGCAAAGGTACCACTTACAGCAAAAGAAAGTATTAAAAAAGCCAATATATTAGATTATATTAAAAAATGGATGAATAAATGATAAGAGGGGTTTTATGAGATTACAAAAGTATTTAGCCAGTTGTGGCGTGGCTTCAAGAAGAAAATGTGAAGCCTACATTTTAGAAGGCAAAGTAGCAGTGAATGGGCAAGTGATTGATGTCTTAGGCACACAGGTTGAAGAAGGTGATGAAGTCACTTTTTGCGGAAAGCCTGTTAAATTACAAGAAGACTATGTTTACTATATGCTCAATAAGCCAGTAGGCTATGTAACCACTGTGCAAGATGAAAAGCAGAGACAAACGGTTTTAGATTTAATTAAGGATAAAGAACACCGTGTGTATCCAGTAGGGAGACTTGATTATCTCACATCGGGTTTACTTCTTTTAACCAATGATGGAGAATTAACTTACAGCTTAACACACCCAAAACACCATGTGGATAAATGCTATGAAGTAAAAGTAAAAGGGACTTTAAGCGAAGAGGCTAAAAAGGCGCTTCAAACAGGTGTTGTTCTGGATGGTCAAATGACATATCCAGCAAAATTAAAGGTTTTACAACAAAATAAACAAACGACTGTATTTGAACTAACTATTCATGAAGGTAGAAATAGACAAGTTAGACGTATGTGTGAAGCAGTCGGTTATCCTGTATTAACCTTAAAGCGTGTTTCTGTAGGAAAACTCACATTAAAAGATTTAAAATTAGGTTCATATAGAGCTTTAACACAAGATGAGGTCAATTATTTAAAACGTATGAGTCAAAGTAAATAATAAAAAGAGGGTAGTTTTGCTTGAGTAATGAGGTAAAACTACCCTCTTTTTATAGAAGTGAGTGAATATAGGAGAAGATAATCCTATAAATAAAAAAATATGAAGTACTTTAGAATACTTGTAGAGACAAACTTAAATTTATGGTGATTTTATTTTGCATAAAGAGTATGTTATAATATATAATAAACATGATGGAGAGGAATGTCCAAAGGAAGGATTACACAATGAACAAGAATGACTTAATCCATAGGATAAGAAAAAATATGCCAAAGCTTAGCAAGGGCCAAAAGCTTATTGCTAATTATATATTAGATCATTATGAAAAAGCAGTCTTTTTAACAGCAGCTAAGTTAGGGGCAATTGTTGGGGTTAGTGAATCTACTGTTGTAAGATTTGCTAATGAATTAGGGTATGATGGCTATCCTAAATTCCAAGATGCTTTAGAAGAATTAGTAAAAAGTAAATTAACAGCGATGCAAAGATTAGAGGTCACAACAGATCGTATTGATACAAATCATGTCCTAAAAAGTGTCTTACAAATGGATGAAGAAAAAATCCGTAATACAAGAGAGCAAATGGATGAAGAATCATTTAATCAAGCCATTGAAAAAATTATTGGTGCAAAGACGATTTATGTAATGGGTGTAAGAAGCTGTGCAGGGCTTGCAAGCTTTTTAGGATTTTACCTCAATATTATTTTTGATAATATTAAAGTTGTAAATACTAATAGTATTAGTGAAATGTTTGAGGCCATTCATCGTATTGATGAAGATGATGTGATTATTGGGATTAGTTTCCCACGTTATTCAAAACGTGTTATGAAATGTCTAGAATTTGCTCAAAGTAGAAAAGCAAGAGTAATTGCTATTACAGATAGTTATATTTCACCGATTGCAAGTTATGCAGACTATGCTTTAATTGGAAGCAGTGAAATGGTATCTTTTGTAGATTCATTAGTTGCACCATTAAGCATGATTAATGCGATTATCGTGGCCATCAGTTTAAGAAAGAAAGATGAAATCGCCGTGAACTTAGAACGCCTAGAAAATATCTGGGTAGAATATGAAGTATATGATGATTCACATAGAGAATTATGGGCTATGTCAGATGAAACAAAAGAAAAATTTGACTAGATAAGGGAGGTAACATTGATGTATGCAGTAAGTATCCGTGGGGCTATTACAGTGAATGAAAATAGTAAGGAAGCTATATTGGAAGCAACACAATTAATGTTAGAAGAAATAATAAAGGCCAATCAAATAGAACAAAAGAACATTATTCAAATCCATTTTAGTGCGACAAGAGATTTAGATGCAGTCTATCCAGCAGTCGCAGCAAGAACATTAGGTATTACGAGTGCATCACTTATGTGTTTTCAAGAAATGTATGTAGTAGGTTCTCTTGAAAAATGTATTCGTGTGGATATGCTTGTGGAGCAAGATGGACTAAGCCGTAATAATGTAAAACATCAATATCTTAGAGAGGCAAAGAGATTAAGACCAGATTTAGTGAAGGAGTAAGAAAGAAATGAAAACCTTTTCAATCGCAATTGATGGACCAGCAGGTGCAGGAAAAAGTACCATCGCAAAAAAATTAGCTAATTTACTACAATGCATTTATATTGATACAGGTGCCATGTATCGTAGTGTGGGTTACTATTGTTTAACAAATGGCATTGCCTTAGAAGATGAACAAGCTGTATCAGCAGCATTAGCTCATATTGAAATTACATTAAAACATACATCAGAAGGTCAACGTATCTTTTTAAATGGTGAAGATGTAAGTGAAAAAATTAGAACAGCTGAAGGTTCTGCTGCAGCCTCTAAAGTAGCCACATATGGTCAGGTAAGAGCGGCGATGGTAGAAAGACAACAAGAGATGGCAAAGTCTACTTCAATCATTATGGATGGAAGAGATATTGGAACAGTCGTATTACCATTTGCAACACTCAAAATCTTTTTAACGGCTTCAGTAGAAGAGCGTGCTATGAGACGATTCAAGGAATATCAAGAAAAAGGCATGTCTTGTGATTTAGAAGCACTTAAAAGTGAAATTAGTTTAAGAGACAAGCAAGATTCAGAAAGAGAAATCTCACCACTTAAGAAAGCCGATGATGCAATTGAGTTAGATACAACACATATGCAAATTGATGAAATTGTTGAAAACATAAAAGCTTTATTAGAGGAAAGATTATAGGAGGAAACTAAGTTGGAAATTATCATTGCAAAAACAGCTGGTTTCTGTTTTGGTGTCAAACGTGCTGTAGATATGGCATTTGCAAATGAATATCAAAAAAATACTTATACCTATGGTCCAATTATTCATAATGAAGTTGTAACAAGTGCATTAGAGAAAAAGGGGATTTATGCCATCGATGAAATTGAGGGACATGAAGTAGAGAAACTCATTATTCGTTCTCATGGGGTGAGTCCTGAAGTTTATGAAAAAGGCAATGCACAAAATATTGAAATTGTAGATGCAACTTGTCCATATGTAAAAAAAATACATCGCTATGTAGAAAAATATGATAAAAATGGTTACTACATTCTTATTGCTGGAAATGCAGATCACCCAGAGATTAAAGGGATTAATGGATGGGGACGTGATAAGTGTTATATTGCTAAAGATGTAGAGGAATTAAAAGCAATGACACTACCAGAGGGCAAATTCCTTTTTGTTGCACAAACAACCTATAAAAAAGAAGTGGTTGATCAAATGCGTGCATACCTGGCTGAAAAAGGAATAGAAGTAGAATATATTAATACAATTTGCAATGCAACAAAAGAGCGTCAAGAAGAAGCGGTTACCTTAGCAGAGCAAGTAGATTGCATGCTTGTACTAGGGAGTCCATCTAGTTCCAATACAAGAAAGCTTTATGAAATTAGTCAATCACATTGTAAGCGTACGTATTGTGTGACAGGGGCATCACAGCTTAATAGAGAAATGTTTGATAATTGCCAAAAGGTTGGTATTACAGCAGGAGCGTCTACACCTCAATCTGTGATTGATGAGGTTGTAGCCTATATTAATCAATAAAACTTAATGTATAGGCTTATTTGTATTCCAATATAAATGAGAGAATGATAGAAATTAAGTATTAAACGAGTAAATCATAAGAATTAAAGGGGAAAGTGTATGAACTATGAGGGGTTTAAGGCACAAGTTTTAACACTAACAGGCATTAATTTATCTGCCTACAAAGAGAATCAGATGAAAAGACGTATTGATGCGTTAATCAAAAAAAATCTTTGTAATGGGTATGATGAGTATTTAGCTAAGCTAAGAGCAGATAAAAAGAGTTTAGAGGATTTTGTAGCATATCTAACAATTAATGTCACAGAATTTTTTAGGAATCCATCTCAATGGGAAGTATTAGAAAAGCAAATCTTTCCACTTTTATTAGAAAAGAAACGTACCATTAAAATTTGGAGTGCAGCTTGTTCAACAGGAGATGAACCTTACTCAATTGCTATGACATTATCTAAGCTATTACCGTTATCACAAATTCAAATTTTAGCTACTGATATTGATAAAGAGGTGCTTGCAAAAGCACAAGAAGGCTTTTATATGTCACGTAATCTAACTAATTTACCTAAGAGTTTCCAAGATAAGTATATGGTACCTGTAGAAGGTGGTTATAAGATTACAGATGAACTTAAAAGATGTATTACCTTTAAACAACACAATTTATTAAAAGATCCGTATCCAACAGGAATGGATTTAATTGTTTGTAGAAATGTTTTGATTTACTTTACTGAAGAAGCGAAGAAAGATATTTATACACGTTTTAATAAAGCATTAGTAGATCAAGGAATTTTATTTGTGGGTAGTACAGAACAGATTATCATGTGTCAAGAATTTGGTTTTGAACCAAATAAAATATTCTTTTATCAAAAGACAAAAACTGTGTAGGAGGAATAAAGACATGCAAGCGCAAGAATCACAAAAAAAGCCTAAGACATGGGATGAAGCGATTAATGAATTAAGAGGATTTATTATCCAGTCTAAAAAAGAGGAACAAATGAAAGCAGCTGCAGAGAAAGAAAAAGCAGAAACTCAAAAAGAACAACAAGTATAAAAGAAGTATAAAAAATGAGGAAATAGGCTATACCTGTTTCCTCATTTTTTATGGGTTTGAAAGAAAAACTTAAATTGCAATAACAAATTGAACTACCCTGCTAAACTAATAAATTTACCACCTATTTAGTAGCATAAATTAAATCTAGTTGTTTCTCAAAACATTCCTCTGGGGTTTGGTACTTGAGTATTTTTCTTGGTAAAGTATT
>JAGAVZ010000216.1 GCA_017941635.1 Cellulosilyticum sp. | reverse complement strand
TTTAAATTTTGAATTTCTTGGACAGAATAATATTTGAGCTCTAACATGTGATGTCCCCCGTTTATTTATTGGTTGTAGGATAAGGATATCACATGATTAGGGCCAATTTTACTTGTAAATTTAACTAGCACAACTCGTTATGATAGTAAGGTATGTCCTGAAAAACCAAAATGATATAGAGGGATTTAGTTGGAGAGCGCGTTGAGGAGGGAAGTAGTTGAAAAGAATAGAAATAAAAGAACAGGTGATGCAAAAGACCATAGTTGTTTGGCTAGGTGCTTTTTTATGTTGTTTATTATGGGGAAGTGCTTTTCCATGTATTAAAATTGGTTATCAGTTATTGGATATTCCATCTAGTGCCATGATGACACAAATTCTGTTTGCAGGATGTCGATTTGCCCTAGCAGGTGTTTTAACCATTTTAATAGGGAGCCTATTAAATGGAGGTTTCTTAAAGCCTAAAAAACAAGCTTTATCAAATATTTTAAAACTGAGTTTAACCCAAACAGTTGCACAATACATTTTCTTTTATATAGGATTAGCCAATACTACAGGCGTAAAAGCTTCTATTATTCAAGCAGTGAATGTGTTTGTAGCCATTTTAGTAGCTAGTCTGATTTTTCGCCTGGAAAAACTAGATAGCAGAAAAATGCTAGGTAGCTTTGTTGGATTTATAGGTGTTGTACTGGTCAATGTAGCAGGAACTGAAGTAAACAGTCATTTTTCTTTATTAGGAGAAGGTATGATTTTTCTGTCTACAGTAGCTTATGCGGTTTCATCTGTTTTGATCAAGGCTTATGCCAAGGAAGAACATCCAGTAACCCTTAGTGGTTATCAGTTTTTAGTAGGTGGACTCATTATGATGCTCTTTGGACTACTAGGTGGCGGACGTATTGAAACCATTACGATAGGTGGTCTAGCCATGCTATTTTACTTAGCCTTATTATCAGCTGTTGCCTATTCTTTATGGGGCATTTTATTAAAATACAATCCTGTTTCTAAAGTGGCAGTCTTTGGCTTTATGAATCCAGTCTTTGGCGTATTACTTTCTGCAATTTTATTAAATGAACAGGGAAGTATAAGCTGGGTGAGTATGATTTCGCTGATTTTAGTTTGCTTAGGGATTTATATTGTAAACAAAGTGCCAGTATCTCCTAAAAAGTAACTTCAAGGAACACTTTTCGTCAGAGCCTATTTAGGATACAATAGAAGTATTAGGTTAATGTGAAAGGAATAATGTAATGAATACAAATCAAACCATAGCGGTTCTTAAAGCATTTTATTTTGGAAGTGACAGTATCACAGCGATTGCACGTCGTACACAGTTATCTCGTGATGAAGTAAGAGAAGCCCTTCGTGGTGCGCGTGAGTGTGGTCTTATTAAATATTCAACAAAAGATTACAATGAAACTTTTGTACACAAAGATAGTAAAAAATTAGGCGAGTATCTTAAAGCAAAAGGCTTAATTAGTGAAAATAGACGTGGAGCAGGGCATAAAAATGCACCAGCAAAAGGGAACCCTAGAAATCATAAAATGGGTTATAGAGGGAATAAATAAGTCCTAAAATTAAATAAAACAAGAAGAAGCGATTTGTCATATAAAACTATGCAAATCGCTTCTTTTTTACGTGCGCCCAGCATGGGCGCAATCTAACAGGTGAAAGTCCTGAGTGCGGGTTGATAGTGCCAAGCACATAGTTTAAGGCAAGGGTGTCCATCGTGAGATGGAATCTGAAGGAAGCCGGCGACAAAGCTCTGGTCTGACGAAC
>JAGAVZ010000022.1 GCA_017941635.1 Cellulosilyticum sp. | reverse complement strand
TATTGATATCATGTAAGTGCATCTGGAGTCCTCCGTATATAGTTTAGTTCGCACTTACTACATTACAGGATAACAGGTGCATTTTTTATGTGTAATATTTGGTATTTAGTTTGTCAAGCACAGTTCATGGTGATGAACCTACTTTTTATGTTTTTATATTTATTTTCACCAAAAAAGTCCCCCAAGCTACAACTAACTTCTTGTAACCCAGAGAACTTTTATTGTTTTTGTTGATTGTAATTTTTCATAATACCTCTTCCTATTATTTTTTGTAGCTTTTGGCACATTTTGTCCTTTCTCATTCTTTCACTAAATCCTTTCTACAAATCATTGTTGAAATAGGCCGCTTTGATTTTCACTGGATTCGTATATTGAATCTCCGGCTTTTGGCTTTCTCCGTTTAGATTAATTTCTCTGTAAGTATAACGATTTGCCATAAAAATTACTGATGATGTGCCTTTTTCGTCTTTAACAATCTCTGTATGAACTTGTGCGTTTCGTTCGATTTCTTGTTCCTGTTTATTAAGTCCATTTAGCTTACTAACTCTTTGCACCTTTTCAATACGTTCTGTTTCATACTTTTTAAAGGCTGTACTTACTGGGGCGCCTTTGTTTGCTTTTTCCGCCTCGCCTACATAATAGATATTACCCATTATACCTGCAATTCTATTTATCATATAGCTCCCTCCCTTGCCTTTTTTATATCATATGCATCACCACTTCACATCATCCCTTTCTTTTTAGTATTTTTATATTAAATATATCGGATTTTTTATCTTGTTTCTTGATGATTTATCTAAAAACATTTGATAAAGTCGTTTTCTGAAACACTTAAAAAAGATCTATAAATAATATTTGAAATAGCATGATTCATTAAGTAGGCATAAAAAATAAGGCAATCACATACTTAACTCCATTGTTTATGTGGTTGCCCTTTGTTTGATTTTAATCTCATTTTATTTTCACATCTGTATTTACTTTATACTAATTAAATGATTCTAGAGTTAATCTTTAATCGGCAAAAAACTTGTCTAAAAATACAATTTCCTATAAACACTCTTCTATCATTCCTATGTTTCTGAAACGTTCATAACGTTTCTCTACTAATTCATCTGTTTCTAGTTTCTCTAATATAGACAGTTGTGCTAGGAGATATTGCTTAATTGCATCTGCTGCCGCCTCTGGTTTTTTATGGGCCCCACCAATTGGCTCCAAAATAATATCATCAATCACACCAAATTTTAATAAATCTTGTGCTGTAATTTTCATCTTACTAGCTGCTTCCTTGGCTCTTGAGGCATCTTTCCACAAAATACTTGCAAAGCCTTCTGGTGATAGAATGGAATAGACCGCATGCTCTTGCATAAAAACCTTATCAGCCACTGCAAGAGCTAATGCCCCTCCACTTCCACCTTCTCCAATAATCCCAGAGATAATAGGTACTCTAAGCTGTGACATCTCAAATAAATTGGCCGCAATGGCTTCTCCTTGCCCTCTCTCTTCAGCACCCATTCCACAATAGGCACCTGCTGTATCTACCAAACAAATTACTGGACGTTTAAATTTTTCTGCTTGTTTCATAAGACGGAGTGCTTTTCGATACCCTTCTGGATGTGCCATCCCGAAGTTGGAGTGGATATTTTCTTTAGAAGAAGAACCTCTATTATGGGCAATAATTGTTACTACTTTACCATCAATCGTGCCAATACCACCTATAATTGCCTGATCATCTGCGTAGGCTCTATCCCCATGTAATTCAATAAATTCGTCACAGATGGCTTCAATGTAAAATCTACTTCTTGGTCTTTCCATCATTCTAGCAAGTTGCACTTTATCCCATGCTTCTCTAGATGCATTTATTTTTAGTTCAATCTTTTCAGCAATAGCCTTGAGTCTCTCTAATTCTTCCGCGATACCACTCGTTTGTTCCAGACCTTGAAGTCTATCAATGGCTTCATAAATGGTATCTAATCTACTTTGCATTTCTTCCATTTACTCCACCTCCTTATGATGAAACTTTAGAAACTTAGCAAGTGTATGGCGCATAGCCTCTCTTGTTACAATAGCGTCAATCTGTCCCTTTTCTAATAAAAACTCTGCTCTTTGAAAATCAGATGGAAGTTTCTGTCTGATGGTTTGTTCAATTACTCTAGGCCCTGCAAATCCAATAAGGGCACCTGGCTCTGCCAATATAATATCACCTAAACTTGCAAAACTGGCAGTTACACCACCTGTTGTAGGATCTGTCAGTACACTAATATACAAAAGCCCTGCTGCATCATGCTTAGCAAGTGCCGCACTTGTCTTTGCCATCTGCATCAAAGAAAAAATCCCTTCTTGCATCCTCGCCCCACCTGATGCGGTAAAAATAATGAGTGGTAACTTTTCTCTAGTAGCAGTTTCAATAGCTCTTGTGATTTTCTCTCCTACAACTTCTCCCATACTGCCCATCATAAAGCCTGAATCCATAATGGCAATAACCACGTTATGACCTTCTATCATGGCTTTACCAGTAATAACTGCTTCATTTTGGTTAGTTTTCTCTTGGTAACGCTCTAGCTTTTCTTCATAACCTTCAAAGTTTAATGGATTTTGACTATTTAACACCGCATCCATCTCTTCAAAGCTATTTTTATCCACAATAATACTAATTCTACTTCTAGCAGCAAGTGGATAATAATAACCACAGTGCGGACAAATTCCTAGCATCTTTTTGAGTTCAGGGCGATAAATACTTTTTTTGCATTTAGGGCACTGAATATAAATGCCTTCTGGTACTTCCTTTTTTGTGCCTTCTTTGGTTGTCACTGCATATTTCTTCTTGAGGAGTCCTTTTAACTTCATCTACCTACACCCCTCCTAAAATATTACTTAAACTTTCTTCAATAAACCCTGTATCGAATTTCCCTTCCACAAAGGCTTGTTCATTTAAAAGCTGATACTCAAAGTAAATATTAGTGTCCACCCCTTCTATACTCACTTCACTTAATGCCCTTTTCATAATCTCTATTGCTTCTTCTCTTGTATCACCATAGGCAATAATCTTGGCAAGCATAGAATCGTATTGTGGTGGAATATAATAGCCTTCATAAATCGCTGAATCTACTCGAACACCTCTTCCTCCTGGTAGATATAAATCTGTGATCTTTCCTGCACTTGGTCTAAACCCCATCTCAGGATTTTCTGCATTGATGCGGCATTCAATGGCATGACCTTTAATCTTGATTTCTTCTTGTGTAAAACTTAAAGCTTTGCCACCTGCAATACGAATTTGTTCTTTGATTAAATCTACTCCTGTAATCATTTCTGTGATTGGGTGCTCTACCTGAATTCTAGTGTTCATCTCTATAAAATAAAAATTCTCCTTGGAATCTAAGATAAACTCTACGGTTCCAGCATTTTGATAGCCTACAGCTTTGGCCGCTCTAAGCGCTGCTCTTCCCATTTCATCTCTTAAAGTTTGACTTAAAGCTGCTGAAGGTGCTTCTTCTAGTACTTTCTGATGTCTTCTTTGTAAGGAACAATCTCGTTCTCCCAAATGGATAATATTGCCATATGCATCCCCTAAAATTTGAAATTCAATATGTCTTGGTCTCTCAATATATTTCTCTACATACATACTGCCATCCCCAAAGGCATTTAAAGCTTCGCCACTAGCGGTTTGATAGGCATCTATCAACTCTTCTGCGTGATAAACGACACGCATGCCTCTTCCACCACCACCTGCACTGGCTTTTAAAATCACAGGATACCCTATTTGACCGGCAAGTGCATAAGCTGCACTGGCATCTTTAACTTTCCCCTCAGAACCTGGTACAACAGGTACATCTGCTGCAATCATCATCTCTCTTGCTTTTGCCTTATCCCCCATTAATTCAATCATCTTGGCACTCGGTCCAATAAAAGTAATCCCACACTTTGCACAAATATCAGCAAACTGAGCATTCTCAGATAAAAAACCAAAACCGGGATGTAAAGCATCGCAACCTGTAAGTAGCGCAGCACTCATGATATTTTCAATATTGAGATAGCTATTTTTAGGAAGAGGACTGCCAATACATACTGCTTCATCCGCTAACTCTACATGAAGTGCTTCTTCATCTGCCGTTGAATAGACTGCAACGGTTTGTATGCCCATTTCTTTACAAGCTCTAATAATACGTACAGCAATCTCCCCACGATTAGCTACAAGTATCTTTTCGATCATCCTCTCTCACCTCCTATTTTCCTATCGCAAAAATCAGTTCACACTCACAAGCTTTTTGGTCATCCACATAAGCTACAGCTTTCCCTATCCCCATAGGTCCTTTTTGATTCACTAAGTCACAGCAAAGCTTAAGTGTGTCTCCTGGAACTACTTGTTTCTTAAATTTCGCACCTTTAATTCCACCTAAATAAGCAATCTTCCCCTTAAATGCTTCTTGGGATAAGATAGCAATGGCACCTACTTGAGCTAATGCTTCTACAATAAGAACACCTGGCATTACAGGCTCTCCCGGAAAGTGTCCTTGGAAAAATGGATCATTAATCGTTACATTCTTATAGCCTACTGCCCCTTTACCATCTTCATTGATTTCTGCCTTATCAACTAATAAGAAAGGATATCTATGAGGTAAAATCTCCATAATTTGTTTTACATTTAACATAATTTCTCCTTATCTTAAGACAATAAGTGGTTGATTATATTCCACCATATCTTCGTTATTTACTAAGATTTCCACAACTTCTCCATCTTCCTCTGCTTCCACTTCATTCATGAGCTTCATGGCTTCCACAATGCACACTATATCACCTTTTTTTACCTTGCTACCCACTTCAACAAAAGGTTTAGCATTAGGACCTTCAGCACTATAAAATGTCCCCACAAGTGGTGATTTAATTACTTTATTATCTTTTAAAGTATGACTTGACTCTTCTTTCATATTGTTTGTTTCAATCGTTACCTCATGTTGATTAGCTACTAAAGTAGGATTTTCTCCAACGCCACCTTGCCCCATATAAGTCACTTGTGGCGATGCCATTATATTCATTTCTTTTCCTAATTCTAACTTAAACTCATCACATTTTAAGGAAAACTTAGTAAGCTCCGCTTCTTTAAAAGCGACCATTAATTCTTTGGCAAGTTCTTTCATATCTTGTACGTCCATCTAAGCTTCCTCCCATTTCTTCATAATGATGGTTGCATTATGTCCACCAAAACCAAGTGAATTACTAAGGGCATAACGAACCTTTTGACTTCTACCTAAGTTTGGCACATAGTCTAATGGACATTCTTCATCCGTTTCTTTGTAACCAATCGTTGGAGGAATAAAATCTTCCTCCACAGCCTTTACAATAGCAATAGCTTCAATACCACCTGCTCCACCTAATAGATGACCTGTCATTGATTTAGTGGAACTAATTGCAACCTTTGTCTCTTCCCCAAAGACTTTCTGGATTGCCATAGTTTCATAGAGATCATTAAAGTGTGTACTTGTGCCATGGGCATTGATATAGTCTATTTCTTCTGGCCTAATCTGAGCCTCCTCAAGTGCAAGCTGCATCGCTTTTGCCGCACCTTCTCCTCCTGGCATTGGTTTGGTGATATGATACGCATCTCCTGTAGCACCATATCCTACAATCTCTGCTAGAATCTTAGCCCCTCTTTTTTTGGCATGCTCTAAAGTTTCCATGACTAAAATCCCTGCACCTTCTCCTAGAACAAAACCATCACGTTCTTTATCAAATGGAATAGACGCACGATTTGGATCATCAGATGTACTCAGTGCTGTAAGGGCATTGAATCCTGCAATACCAAGTGGTGTAATACAAGCTTCACTTCCACCTGCAATCATCACTTCGTTCACTCCTTGTTTTAAGACTCTAAAAGCTTCCCCGATAGAATGCGTTCCTGATGCACAAGCTGTGACTACTGTGCTACAAATCCCCTTTGCACCTGTATAAATAGAGACATTACCTGCTGCCATATTAGCAATTGACATTGGCACAAATAATGGGGAAACTCTTCTTGCTCCTTTTTCATGAAGTTTAATTGTTTCTTCTTCAATTATATCTAAAGCACCAATACCACTTCCGATAATCACACCTACTTGATCTGGATTCTCTTTCTCCATATCAATTTCAGCCATTTCAAGTGCTTGTTTGCTTGCATGAATAGCAAACTGAGAAAAACGTGCAATTCTCTTTGCTTCTCTAGGATTGATATATGGTTCTGGATTAAAATCTGTAACTCTTCCTGCAACGCGTACCTTAGTCCCTTCAAGCTGTAAATCCTCTGGCAAAGTAGTAATCCCACATTTACCTTCTTTAAGGCTATTCCAATAGCTCTCTATTGTATTTCCTACAGGAGATACAACACCCATTCCTGTAATAACAACTCTATTTTCCATTTTTACCTCCATAACTTCCCACAATCATTATTTGTTGATTGATCTCCCACTCTATTAACCTAAGCTTTAAATCATTTTATATAATTTACACACTGCAATTCTTTTAATAAGCATTATTCTTATTACATTGCCATACCACCATCTACTCGAATGACTTCTCCTGTTACATAACTTGAACAATCACTTGCTAAGAATAAAGCAACTTGTGCTACTTCCTCCGTAGACCCTAAACGTTTCATCGGAATTTGTTTCATCACTTCTTCTTTAACTTTATTTGATAGCACATCTGTCATATCCGTTTGAATAAAACCTGGTGCAATAGCATTGACTCTAATATTTCTACTTGCAAACTCTTTTGCCACAGACTTGGTAAAGCCAATAATTCCAGCCTTTGACGCTGCATAATTACTTTGACCTGCGTTACCATTTAGTCCTACAACAGAACTCATATTAATCATACTGCCACCTGTTTTGAGCATTACTTTAGAGGCTGCTTTACTGCAATTGAAAACACCTTTTAAATTGACTGCTAAAACCTGATCAAACTCTTCTTCCTTCATACGTAGCAAAAGCATATCTTTCGTAATTCCTGCATTATTGACTAAAACATCTAACTGACCAAAGTTACTGATTACTGTGTCGATTAAGCTCTGTGCCTCTTCACTTTTTGAAACATCTGCTTTAATAGCCATAGCTTTAACGCCTAAAGCTGTTAATTCCTCTACCAATTTATTGGCATCTTCCGCACTTCTATCACTCGTATAGTTCATAATAATATTGGCACCTGCTCTTGCGAAACATAAACTAATAGCTTTCCCTATACCTCTTACCCCACCTGTAATAAGGGCAACTTTCCCCTTTAACATAAATTGCCTCCTAATTTGCTTGTAACTTGTTTTAATGTCTCCATATCCTCTACATGCAAAATTTCTACATCTACTGCAATCTTCTTAACTAGATTACTAAGTGTAGCTTTTGGACCTACTTCAATAAATGTATCAAAGCCTTGTTCTAATAAATAAAGAATACTTTCTCTAAATCGAACTCCTTTTACAATTTGTAGCGGAATATTCTTCTTGGCTTCCTCAGCACTTATAAAAGCTGCTGTTACATTACTGATGATTGGTATCATTGGATGATTAAAAGTCACACTCCCTAAATGACTTTCTAAGTTTGTAGCTGCTTTATTCATTAATGGACTATGAAAGGCCCCACTTACTTTAAGTGGAATGACTCTTTTTGCACCTGCTGCCTTGAAACTTTCACTGGCTACTTCTAGTGCATGTTTTACTCCCGCTACAGTAACTTGGCCATCACAATTATCATTTGCCACAGTTACTGATGAGCCTACTTGCTCACTAATCTGCTGACAAAGCTCATAAACCTTACCAGCCTCCATTCCAATAACGGCACTCATGCCTCCGGGATTTTCCACTGCACATTCTTCCATATAAACTGCTCTTTGATCGACTAATCTAAGCCCTTCTTCAAAGCATAAAATCCCACTTGCTACAAGTGCATCATACTCTCCTAAACTAAAGCCTAAAACAGCATCTGCCTTAACGCCTTCTTCCTTCAAAGCTTCATATATTCCATAGTTAGTAGTAAATAAAGCGCTTTGTGTATAACGTGTTTGATGAATAAGTGCATTTTGATCTGTGAAACAAACTTCTTTAACATCCCAATCTAATAGGGTATTTGCTTCATCATAAATTTTCTTGGTACATAAATAATTTTCGTATAATTCCTTTCCCATTCCGACGTATTGTGCGCCTTGCCCTGGAAATAATAATGCAATCTTCATTTTCTACCTCCTACAAAATATCAACTCCGTATTTATTAAGCATTAATGCCCTCTACTTGTAATCCCAATCTTTCTTTTACACCAGACATAAGGTCTTCAATAATTTCTTCTGCTGTTTGTTCTTTTTTAATCAGCCCTGAGATTTGTCCTGCCAACACTGATCCATTTTGAACATCCCCATCTATAACAGCTCTTTTGAGTGCCCCCGTACCGTGTTTTTCTAATTCCTCAACACTTGCTCCTTCCTTTTCAAGTTTTTGGAAAGAACGTGTTAAACTATTTCTAAGACTTCTTACTGGATGACCCGTTGGACGTCCTGTCACTACTGCATCAATATCACTTGCTTTAATGACTCTTTCTTTATAGCTTGCTGGAATATTACATTCCTCTGCCACTAAAAATCTTGTTCCAATTTGAACCCCACTTGCACCAAGCATGAATGCTGCTGCCATACCTCTGCCATCTGCAATTCCTCCTGCTGCAATTACAGGAATACTCACTGCATCTACTACTTGTGGAACTAAAGCCATTGTAGTCAGTTCCCCAATATGACCACCTGACTCGCAACCTTCTGCAATAACTGCATCTGCACCGCATCTTTCCATACGTTTAGCAAGTGCCACTGATGGAACCACCGGAATCACTTTGATACTAGCTGCTTTTAAAGCTTCCATATATTTACCTGGATTACCTGCCCCAGTTGTCACCACAGGTACTTTTTCCTCTAAAATAACTTGCATGACTTCTTCCACATAAGGGCTTAAAAGCATAACATTCACACCAAAAGGTTTATTAGTTTTTTCTTTGCAAGCTCTAATCTCGTTTCTCACCCAATCAGCTGGTGCATGACCTGCTGCAATAATACCTAATCCCCCTGCATTGGAAACGGCGGCTGCAATACTATGTGTTGCAACCCATGCCATTCCACCTTGAAAGATTGGGTAATCAATATTCAGTAACTCACATATGGTTTTCATTACTGATTTTCCCCCTCTTATGCTTCTTGTTTTTCCTTAATATAGTTAAGTGCATCTTGAACTGTTTTAATTTGCTCTAAGTCTTCGTTATCAATAGAAATATTAAATTCTTCTTCAAGCCCCATAACAATTTCAAATAAATCTAATGAATCTGCTCCTAAATCTTCTGTGAAACTTGCTTCTAAAGTTACTGCGTCTGCCTCTACACCTAATTTTTCTACTACTACTGCTTGTAATTTTTCTAACATAATACATTCCTCCTGATATGTTTTTATTTGATATTTATATCTAAAGAGAGTATCTTTTTATCTCTATAGATTCCATAATTTGATAAAATACTTACTTCTTTACAGCCTCTTACTACTATTATCTCTTGCAAGACAAAATTATTTAGCTAACCCAATTTCATACTTTATGACCATCTTAGCAGCATTGTTCCCCAAGTTAGTCCTGCACCAAATCCTGATAAAACGATTTGGTCTCCTGATTTAAACTGACTACTTGCATCATACAATGCCATTGGAATGCTGGCAGCTGATGTATTGCCATAGTCTTGAATATTTTTAAAGAAACGCTCCTTCGGAACTGATAGTTTTTGTGCCACGCTATCCATAATGCGACTATTGGCTTGGTGTAAGATAAACCAATCAATATTTTCTAATGAAAGCTTGGCATTCGTTACTACCTTTTCAATACTTTCAGGTACTTTGGTTGTAGCAAATACATATACCTTTCTTCCATCCATCCCAATAACAGGTCTTTTGCTTTTACCCTTATAAAAAGGTGATTCCTCTGCCTGTACAGGCAAAGTAATAAGCTCTGCACCACTGGCATCTGTACCTGTTTCAATACTCAAAATTTGATTTTCTTCCTGGCTAAGCTGATAAATCACTGCGCCTGCACCATCTCCAAAAATCACACAGGTTCCTCTATCTTCCCAGTCTAATCGATTGGAAAGTACCTCAGCACCTATGACTAGAATATTTTTGTAACCACTTTGCTTCATCATGCTTATGGCTACTTCAGATGCAAAGATAAAACCACTACAAGCAGCTGAAAGATCAAAGCATCTTGCCCTATTAGCTCCAATATTTCTAGCCACTAAGCTTGCTGTACTTGGCATGGTTGTTTCTGCTGAAACCGTTGCAACAATCACCATATCTATGGCATCTGCCAATAAGTTCGCACTTACTAGTGCTTCCTTGGCTGCCATCGTAGCTAAAGTCTCTACTGTTTCAGTAACAGCCACATGCCGTTTACTAATTCCTGTTCTAGACTTAATCCATTCGTCACTGGTATCCACAAATGTACTCATTTCATCATTTGTAAGACACCTTTGTGGAATGGATTTTCCTAAACCTATAATCTTAATTCCAATCATTTGATTTGCTCCTTAAATCTTCTCATAGGTTTCATTAATAAATCGATCCAAAGCACCAAGTGCTCGAAGCAGGACTTCATACTCACTTTCCTCCACATCAGCTAACATATTTTTGATCATATCGTGATGGAAATGATCATGTAACTTATACGCCAGCCTACCTTTTTTTGTTAAAACAAGTTTTACAATACGTCTATCTTCCTCATCACTTACTCTTGTTACATATTCTTTCTTCACTAAGTGATTGACCATTGTTGTTAGTGTCCCAACAGTTACATTAAGTTTCTTTGCTGTCTCTGTCATGGTTTTACCTTTTGTACCTATTGCCTCTATTGCATGCAGTTCATTAATCGTTAAATCATTTAATGGGCCCTTCTTTAACGCCTCTTTTTCAATTGCTGCAATTTTGTTAAATGAATCTACTAGTAAATCATTAATTAATCTGTGTGCCTCTTGCAATGCTTTTCCTCCCACACTCATTGTTATTTCTTGTATATACAAAAATAATTTTTAAGCTTCAAGAGAAATACTTTGAAGTTCAAACTATTTTATGTTCAAAGTATATAATCGCCTAAATAAACTGTCAAGGCTATTTTATTCTGATTCTTTTAAATAAATCCTTATTGACAATACAATTATTCCTCTCTATACTTTGAGTATCAAACTATTTTACTTTGAT
>JAGAVZ010000215.1 GCA_017941635.1 Cellulosilyticum sp. | reverse complement strand
TATGACTATAAAATAATCAATTTAGATTTATTGACCTATGCAGGAAATCTTAAAAATTTAGAAGGCATAGAGAATCATCCTAACTATACTTTTGTCCATGGGGATATAAGAGATAGAGCATTATTAGAACAATTATTTAGATAATATGAAATAGACACAGTGATTAATTTGGCAGCAGAGTCCCAGGGAGAGAGGAGTATAGATGAACCAGAAGTTTTTCTAAGGACTAATATTATGGGAACACAAGCTTTATTAGATACAGCTAAGAGACATTGGAATGTAGAGCCTGATAATCGCTACTCTAGAGATTATAAAGAAGGAACTAAGTTTATTCAGATTTCTACAGATGAAGTATATGGAACGTTAGGAGAGAAAGGGTTATTTACAGAAGAAACACCTTTAGCACCTAATAGCCCATATTCTGCTTCTAAGACAAGTGCAGATTTAATCGTAAGAGCTTATTATGAAACATATGGAATGCCAGTTAATATTACAAGGTGTTCCAATAACTATGGACCTTATCAACATATAGAAAAACTTATTCCTTTAGTGATTACAAATTGTATGCAAGATAAGAAAGTACCTGTTTATGGAGATGGAATGCAGATTAGAGATTGGCTCTATGTGGAAGACCATTGTAGTGCCATTGATACAGTGTTACATAAAGGAACATTGGGAGAAGTATACAATATAGGTGGAAATAATGAAAAAACCAATATAGAAATTGTTAAACTTATTATCAATAGTTTAGGCAAAACAGAGGAATTAATTGGTCATGTGGCAGATAGACCAGGCCATGATAGAAGATATGCCATTGATAATACAAAAATTACAACTGAGTTTGGATGGAAGCCTAAGTATACCTTTGAAGAAGGTATAGAAAAGACTATAGATTGGTACATGGAGTAGTTGGGATGAGCCAGATTTATATAAGGCAGGATGCTAAAGAGAAAATAAAGATACAGATAGAAGAGGCCGGAAAGATTCAATTAATTCCTTTAGTATTACTTGATGCAGATATTAAGTTAGGGGAAGTTTTTAAATTAAGTTATCAAGTGTTGTTAACACTTAAACCACTTTTAAAGAAAGGAAATATAATAACGCTTCATTTTGAGTGTAGTTATATTATTATGTACTTTACTCTTCAATATATTTGGTTTGGAGGAGAGGATTTAGCCCCTATAAAGGTAGATGGCAATAAGGCAAGGTTTAGTGCTATAGAAGGAGATTCTTACCGATTTCCTTGGTACTGGATTCAAAAGTGTGAACAGGAATGTGAAGAACTATTGCAAAGTTCGTTAGAAACTAACATAGAACAAACACACCCCAAACTTTCAATCATTATTCCATATTTTAATTTAGGGGAATATATACATGAGACGCTTGAGAGCTTAAGCGGTTGTAACTACTCTAATTTAGAAATAATCATTGTTAATGATGGAACTACAGATGAAAAAAGTCTTAAAGCATTAGATAATCTTAGGAGAGATGAGAGATACAGGATAATTGACCAAGTGAATCAAGGATTATCAGCAGCAAGAAATGCAGGCGTAAAAGTAGCACAAGGCAAGTATATAACATTTTTGGATGCAGATGATCAAGTAGCATCTGACTACTATACAAGAGCTATTAAAGTACTAGAAAGGCATTATGATATAGATATCGTATATAGTTGGGTAAAATTTTTTGAGGCTAAGAACGATATTTGGCCTACTTTTAATTTAAAATTACCATACCTATTGCTTTCTAATATGTCAGCAGCTTTCTATGTAGTTAGAAAAAATGCATTTATAGAGTTTGGTATGAATCGTGTAGAGATGCAAAAAGGTATGGAAGACTATGATAGTTTAATTCGTATGCATATCAATGGATGTAAAGGCGTAGCTATACCAGAAGCTTTAAGCTATTATAGGTATCGAATGGATTCTATGTCAAAAGCATTTAATCCAGGTGTAGTGATTAATATTTATAATCAAATTGTAGAGCAGAATATGCAGGCCTATAAGGAATATAGCATAGAAATTATCAAGCTAATGAATGCTAATGGACCAGGGTATTTGTGGAATAATCCTTCTTTGAATTATCCTAGTGTGGTGCTAAATGCTAATGAGGATATACATGATATAAAATATATATTAATAAGGCTCCTTAATACGCATATTGGGCGAATAGCTATCAAAATTCTAAAATGTTATAAGAATAAAGTAAAGAAATAGGTGAAAGAGATGGATTACATAAGAAAGTATGTAACTAATTTAAAGGACTTAATCCAGTATAAAAATTTAATTCAAGAGTTTACAAAAAGAGATTTCCTACAAAGATACAAAGGATCTTACTTAGGAATAATATGGGCGCTTATCTCACCATTAGTAATGCTTGCTGTTTATAGCTTTATCTTCATTATTGTATTTCAAAATAAATGGGGAGAAGTAGGCGTGGATTCAGATGCTACATATACGCTTATGATTTTTAGCGGTCTCGTACCTTTTTATATTTTTTCAGAAACTATTAACCGCTCACTAGGTGTGGTAGTAGGCAATCCTAACTATGTAAAAAAAGTTGTTATTCCTGTAGAGATTTTACCAATTAGTGTAACACTATCTACAATTATCAACCAATTATTTGGGCTAGGCTTATTAGTTTTAGGGAAAATAATCTTTATTGATACGAATCATAGAACGCTTTTACTTGTACCGCTTATTTTATTACCGATTGTTGTTGTAAGCTTAGGATGTAGCTTTATTTTTTCTGCACTAGGTGTATACATAAGAGATATGGCACATGCGGTAGCACTTATTTTAAATATACTATTTTATATGTCACCCATATTTTATCCAAGTACACAAGTACCAGAACAGTTTAAGTTTGTTATGAAATTCAACCCACTTGCGCCGATTATTGATATGTGGAGAGATGTCATTATTAAGGGAATTCCTTTTGATGGAACTATGTATTTTCAATATATGTGCGGAGCAACAGTGTTTTTAATCTTTGGACTAGGTGTATTTTATTATTTAAGAAAGGGGTTTGCAGATGTCATCTAAAGAAATTGCAATTAAAGTGGATAATGTAAGTAAAGTCTACAATGTCTATGAAAATCCGAAAGACCGATTAAAGCAGATTATTAAGCCAAATCAAAAGTATTATAAAGAATTTAAAGCACTTCAACCTCTTTCTTTTGAAGTAGAAAAAGGAAGTACAGTGGGTATTCTAGGTCGAAATGGTTCAGGTAAGTCGACTTTGCTTCAAATGGTAGCAGGAACTTTAACACCTACTACAGGAAATATTGAGAAAAATGGACGTGTTGTAGCCTTACTAGAACTTGGCTCAGGCTTTAACATGGATTTTACAGGAAGAGAAAATGCTTATTTAAATGGTGCAATGTTTGGTATTGCTAAGGAAGAAATGGATAAAAAGTATGCACAGATTGAAGAGTTTGCGGGCATAGGAGAATATATTGATCAACCTGTAAAAACGTATTCAAGTGGTATGTTTGCAAGGATTGCATTTGCAGTAGCTATCAATATGGATCCAGATATTCTAATTGTGGATGAAACATTATCTGTAGGAGATATTGCATTCCAAGCAAAATGCGTTTCCAAAATGAGAAAAATGAAGGATGCAGGATTAACTTTACTCTTTGTAAGCCATTCTGTAGATGCTATAAAGTCTTTATGTAATAGAGCAATCCTTTTAGAAAAAGGTAGGCTTATTGATATGGGAACATCAGAGGCTATCGTAAATAAGTATCTTGCATCTATCAGAGAAGATATGAATGCAGAAAACCGTGAAGAGGAACTGGAGAGTACAGAAGAAGTTGAAGCCATAGCTGAAGAAGATACACTACAAGTAGAAATAGATTTAACGGATACGAATCAATGGGTAGAACAGTTTACTTATGGTGAAGGGGAAGTATACTTCACAAAAGTTGAAATGCTAAATGCTAAAAAAGAGAAAACTTTGGCTTTTGATTTTGGAGAAGAGGCCATTTTAAGATGTCATATTAGTGCTAAAGCGCGTTATGAAAATGTTAATATCTCGTTTTTGATTAGGGATATTACGGGTATTGACCTTTTTGGGACAACTATGTTTGATGAAAAAATTGGTTTATTAACAATAGAAAAAAATGAGAAGAGATTTGTAGACTTTAAATTCCCAATATATTTAAGAGCAGGAAGCTATTCTATTTCTGCAGCAGTTAATAGTGTTACAGATAAGAATTATTCCGATGTTTATCTTTACCAGCAAATTGATGGGGCAGCTGCTTTTGAAGTATTAAGGGATTTAAATAGGCCTGTACACTATAAGTTTCATATTCCTACAACAATAGATTGTAAAGAAAGTGAGTAATCTTAATGAATAATCAAGTATATGATAATGAAAAATGGTGGCAAGATAATGGGTTTGAGTGGTTACAAGAGATAGAAAAAAGAAGAAGCACACAACCTTTATATAGTATTCAAGAAATTGTGTTGACTGAGTATTTTTCTACGTTACCACAAGGAAGTAAGGTACTAGAGTTTGGTGCTGGATTTGGGAGACATGCTAACTATTTATCAGAGCTTGCGAACATCGAGTACTTTGCAGTAGATCAAAGCCCAACTATGTTAGATGCGATGAAGGTTTATACACATGAACGTATTGATGAGGAGCATGTAACTTTAATTGAACCAAGACAACCTTTACCATATCCAGATAACTATTTTGATGTAGTTTATACAGTATCCGTATTAATTCATATCAATCCTATGCATATTGGAGAGATTATACAAGAATTAAAGAGAGTAGCTAAACATGTTATTTTACACTTTGAAAATAAATTAACAGATATGTCAGCATTACAATTCCAAGATCATAATGGTTGTTGGAAGCATGCAGTACAAAATCTGTATGAAAATGTACAAGTTGTTAATGACTTATCATCGGAGCAAACACTTTATATAGTACCATTAAGTCAAGATGAAGGATACGAGTTTAGTTTAAACCCTATTTTAAAAGATAGGCTTAGTATTATGGATCAATATCTTACACAAGGTCTAAAAGTTTTAGAAGGTGAAGCAGGGTGGAGACAAGAAGCCCTTGAAAAAAGTGAGACTAGGAATCGAGAGTTAGAGGGAGAAGTAGGCTGGAGACAAGAAGCCCTTGAAAAAAGTGAGGCTAAAAATCGAGAGTTAGAGGGAGAAGTAGGCTGGAGACAAGAAGCTCTTGAAAAAAGCGAGGCTAGGAATCGAGAGTTAGAAGGAGAAGTAGGCTGGAGACAAGAAGCTCTTGAAAAAAGCGAGGCTAGGAATCGAGAGTTAGAAGGGGAAGTAGGCTGGAGACAGGAAGCTCTTGAAAAAAATGAAGACAAAAATTGTAGGATAGAGAAAGAACTACTTCTAAAGAATAAAGAGCTTGAATACTATGGGCAAAGAGTCTATGATTTGACTAATAAAGTTACCGCAGTAGAAGCATCTTACCAACAGACATTAAATGAAAAGTTACTACTTACGACACAGTTACAAGCTATAAATAATGAATTAAATGCTATTTATGAATCTAATGCTTGGAAACTTGTACAAAAGATTAAGGCTAATAGCGCTTTAAGATGGAGTGGGAAAAAAGCAGTTGGATTGTATAAAAAAATAAAACCATCAAAGCACGTACATGCGGAAAATGTTATGCAGCAAATGAATGAAATAAGTTATGATCCAATTATAGTAAGTTTTAAAGAACAACTTCATAGCCTACAAGCAGGAGATACTGTCGCTATTACTCATAAAAACTGGTTAGGTGTTAAAAACTCAACGAAAGAGCTTTATGAGCATGTAGTAGAACTTGAGGAACTAAGTAACTATCAACAAGTTGTAGAACTTGGTAATGCCATTTTAGATAAGCAAATTAAAAAAGTAATTTTTAGTGGATTTGCAGCAGGATGGAATACACTTTGTTCTTACCTTAAACAATACAATCAAGACATAAGAATTATTATATTCTGGCATGGCAATACCACACATATGTATGAAGACTACTCATGGGTAAGATATCAAGAAATTTTACAATTAAGCAAAGATGGTCATATTGATTGCTTAGCTTTTGCTAAAAAAAGTATGTTTAATGTCTATAAAAAAATGGGATTAAAAGTAGGTCTGATTAAAAATCATGTAGAAAAGATAGTAGGAGGGCCTATCAAATCAGATAAAGTAATTAATTTAGAGGATCCGATACGAATAGGTATATATTCTTCAGGTGGTACATGGAATAAAAATGCTTATACACAAATTGCAGCAGCAAGTATGTTTAAGGATGCGACAGTAAGCATGGTACCTTATAACGAACGCATGCAAATCTTCGCAACACAATTAGGTCTTAAAGTTAATGGATTCACAGGAAATGTAGACCGTGAAACACTTCTAAAAGAAATGATGAAAAATGATATTAACTTTTATATCACTTTCTCAGAATGTGCACCACTTGTACCACTTGAGAGTCTTAACTGTGGGGTTATTTGTTTAACGGGTAATAATCATCACTATTTTGAAGGTAGTGAGTTAAAACAGTACCTTGTGGTAGATAGACCAGATGATGCAGAAGCTATTTACAATAAAGCATTAGAGGCACTTCAAAATAAAGATAGAATTTTAGAACTTTATAGTGAATGGTATGAGGAAAATAGAGCTGAAGCAATGGAAAGTGCAAAGCATATCTAATAAATAAGAAAGGACTTTGAATATGCAGCAAAAACATATATTATTTGCCTCATATGAGATTCATCCTATTACAGCAGGGGGCTGTGGTGTTTTTATTTGGCATGCAATAAATGAACTTCTTGAGACAACCAATCATAAAATCACCTTACTACTAGATATTCCAAAGTTTGAGTGTGAGGCTTTTATTAATAATCATAAAGGTAACATTCCAAACCATGAACGTTTAAATGTAGTATGTCTAAGTGATCGTATTCCATGGGAGTTTTTACCCATGGAAGCGTTCAATAATATCTTTATGTTTAAAAGTTACATGTTCTATAAAGTTATAGAAACTCTAACAGTTGAGGAGCAAATAGATTATATTGAGTTTTTTGATTATGTAGGAATAGGTTATTTTACTATTCATGCTAAAAAGTATGAGAGACAGTTTGCTAACACCTTATTAGGTGTTAGAGGTCACTGTACAGTAGATTTAATGGATCTTGAACAGTGTCAGCATGACTTTAGTAAAGAGAAGATAGAGATGTATGAAATAGAGAAATTAGCATTACAAAATGCAGACATTGTTCTGGTACAAACAGAAGCATGGAAGCCACTTTATGCAGTGCGCTATGGTATTGAAGAACATAAAATTATCGTAGCAGAACCACCTATGAATACAAAGGATTTTCCAAAATATGAACCTCATACTAATCAAAACGTTCTTTTCTATGGTAGAGTATTTCAATTAAAAGGTATTGATGAGTATGTTCAAGCAGGAATACATTACCTCTTAACCTATCCCGAAAATCAACATACTAAATTTTATATTGTAGGGTATGATGGAACAACACAAGAAGGGACTTCTTATACAGAGAACCTTCAAAAACAAATTCCAGAAAAACTTAGAGAACGTTTTATCTTTACAGGTAAGCTAGATCGTAGCCAGCTTAAGGAAATACTTAATGATATAGCTATAGCTGTATTTCCCAACTATGTAGAATCTTTCTGCTATAGTATTCATGAAATATATGAGGCAGGTGTGCCTATTATATGTAGGGAAATTCCTGCTTTTACAAGTTACTTTAAAGATCAAGTCAACTGCCTTACATATGACGGAGGTATACAGGTCTTAGCAAATAAAATACATGAACTTCTCACAACGAAAGATTTACAGCAAAAGTTTAGATACCCAATGAAAGTGCTTAAAGGAATACCACAACAAGAGATTTACAGCTCTTTATTAGAAAGATCGTTAGAACAAGAGGATACAAATTTAGTGCCAGAGCAAATTTCTATTGTTTGTATGAGTCAATCATCTCAGGTAGGAACCTTTATGGAGCAGATACCCAAAACTCTACGAGATGCAGAATTTATCTCGCCTAAATCCTATATCATATATACACAATCAGAACTTATAGGTGGAGAAAACCTTGAAAAAATTCAATTCCTAGGATGGGAAGTCTTTGTGCAAAGTCAAGGTGAATGTGTTAATATGTCGCTTGAACCATATGTATTAATAATGAAGCAAACAGATCAAGTTCATCTTGGTTTTGTAAGAGATGCGATGAAGGTTCTTGCTCAAACAGATTTAGATTATGTGAGTGGTGTACATAATGTACCGAATCGAGGTATTACTTATCCTAAATATCATATTCTTCAAAATGAGTATGCAGCAAAACCTAGTATTGAAACGATGCTTATAAACACAAAGAAAGTGCTTAATCTTAAAGAACTTTTTGATTTTAGATATGGTAGTTTGGGGCAACTAGGCTACTTACAAAAGCAAGGATATAGTATTGTGCGTAACTATCAACAGACTTTTGAGGCATTAATGTTAGACGATACTCAAAAAAGTAATCTGATCTTTGCTCTAAATAATTCAAAGCGTGATGAGGAATGGAAACCAGAAGATCTTATAAGCCTTTTAGAACCAAAGAAAGAAGAGTTACCTATCTACAATAAGCGTAAGGCTTTTTATCATGAAACAAAACGTAAATTGTATGCTTCTGATGCAAAAAGTGCCAAAGTACTTTTAAAAGGATTGGATACAATTAAAGAAATATATTGTAGCATAAATAGATAGAAATGGAATAGAGTCAATGAAAACACAAAGTAAATATATGATGAAGTTATTATTCTGCATCGTAACGATGGTTATTTTAGCGGACTATCTCACTTATTTCATTAGTGGAGGAACCTATTTAGATTCATGGCAAAGAATAATTATCTTTTTAGGCTATACTCTAATAGGTTTACTAATAGCTAAACCATTTATAGCAATTTTTAAGGTTAAGCAAAATCGGTTATTAGTACTAATAGGATGTTTAGTTATAAGTAGTGTAATGACTTTTGTACTCAAAGATATCTTTATTAAAGAAGTAGTAGAGCAGAAAATTATAGAAATCATTGCACTAGGAGATAAGCAAGAAGCTTCTAGTGGAACAGAAGTATGGTTAGTCGGGTTAGTAAATCAAGACCAATTAGTAGATTTACAGGAGCTTCCGTTGACAGAAGGATGGGAATATAGGGAAGGTAATCTGCTTTCTTATCAAGATCAACCTAATGAATTAAAGATAAAAGTAAATACAGGAGAGGCAACAACAAGTTTAAACTTTTTAAAGCATGCTTATTCTGGAAAAGTTAAAATTGTAGATGGACAAGAAGAAACAATTGTAGATTTATATGATGCACAAAGTGATTACTATCAATATAATGTTACTAAAGAGAGTACGCAAAAGCTTATTAATAACTCGATACTAAGATTTATAGAAGTTGTATACTTATTAACCATTATTTTATTTATAGGTATTTATAAGCTAAAAAAAAAAACAAAATTAAACTCTAATCATGGAGCAAAAAGTCGTTCATCAGGCATAGATTTAATTAAAACTATTGCTATTATATTTGTAATAGCTGTACACTTTTTCCTTAATACAGAATTTTATACAGTACCATTCCAAGGTATTAATATGTTTGGACAGGGATTATTAAGATGGTTGTTTATGGCTTGTGTACCTCTATTTATTTTAGCAACAGGTTATTTACAATGTGGAAAACAGGTTAATCATCAATATTTTAAAGGGATTATAGGTGTACTTAGGACATACCTTATATATAGTATACTAGCACTTATAGCTTTGAGCTATTTTAATCATGAAGTGTTTACATTAAAATCAGGAATAGAAGCGGTTTTTTTATTTAGTGCAAATCGATATTCTTGGTATGTAAATATGTATATTGGGTTATTCTTGCTTATACCATTTTTAAATAAAATCCATGAGGGGATAACAGATAGAAAGCAGTATCAACTATTAATAGGAATCTTAATTTTTATGGCGGCTATGCCAAAAACTTTGAAGTATTTCCCAACATGGTGGATAGGAATTTGGCCCTTGATATATTACTTTATAGGTGCATATATTAGAAAATATACACCACATATCCATAAAGGTATGGGGGGACTGGGGGTTATAATCCTTGTTTTTATACAGAATTTATTTAGTTTTTATGCTTCAAAAGGACAAGTGTTTGTAGATGTAACAGGTGATTATGCCTCCTTTCTTGTTGTGATACAAGCAACACTACTTTTCTTAATGCTTTATAAAGTAAATATTCAAAATAGGTTTATTAAAGGTATGTTAGCATTGATTTCAAGCCTAACATTAGAAATTTATTTAGGAAGTTTTATTATAGATACATATTTTTATCCGAAATTTAAAGCGCAATATTTCGTAGGACAGGAAAATGTAATTCAATATATAGTACCGGTTGTTGGGCTGATAATAGGAATGAGTCTCATAATAGGAGTATTTTATAGGAAAGTAATAAAACTAATATAATGATAAGGTGAAGTATGATATCAATTGTGATTCCTAATTATAATGGAGAAAAAAATCTTAAGGCATGCTTGAATTCAATACGAGAGCAAGTTGATGTAACTTATGAAATTATTATCATTGATAATGCATCTATAGATAGTGATTATGAATGGGTTAAAGTTCAACCAGATATAATGTTCAAGCAACTTAGCCGAAACTTTGGTTTTAGCAAAGCTGTAAATGAAGGTATTAAATTAAGTAGGGGAGAGTATGTTTTACTACTTAATAATGATACAGTTTTGGAGCCAAACTTTTTAAAAGAAATAAGACAAGCAATAGAAATGGATCATAAGATTTTCGCTGTTTCAAGTAAGATGATTAGTTATCAGGATAGAAGTATTATTGATGATGCAGGGGATGAATATACTCTACTAGGCTGGACACTTAAATGCGGGGATGGCAAACCTGTGGAAGCTTATACTAAGCCAAGAGAAGTATTTAGTGCCTGTGCAGGAGCAGCCTTATACCGTAAAAGTATATTTGATGAAATAGGTTATTTTGATGAACATTTCTTTGCCTATATGGAAGATGTAGATATTTCTTATAGAGCAAGAACCTATGGATATAAAAATACGTATTGTCCTACGGCTCATGTATATCAT
>JAGAVZ010000214.1 GCA_017941635.1 Cellulosilyticum sp. | reverse complement strand
TATTCATAATAGCATACACTAAACTCATAAAAAATACCTATTTATACTGGATGCTATATCCCTTCTAACTAGGCATTTCTTTGACTTATTATTTTGTTATTTACTGTTTATACCTATCCTTTTACTACTGATTTCTACTAAATCCGCAATATTAATAATCTCATCTTTAATAACATCACATTTTTTTGCTACTTCCCACAACAGACTCTCTCTATCTACTCCATAATATTTAAGTGCAATAGATAAATCTTCTAACGTCACATTTCCATCTTTATTAATATCTGCTGTTACTTTACCTTCTACCTTCAATGTTAGAACCTGCGGTGTAGTTACTCCATTATAAGACTCTGTTTCATCCTCTTCATTAATAGTTACCATTTTCCACTCATTTAATGTTACACGAACAAGCTCATTTTCTTTAAGTGAATCCTTGGTTTCAAACTGTAACCTAATTATTTTCTGCCCTTCTTCTAGATCTTGCGCTTTCATAAGACCAAAGGTCATGAAAATTTTCCCTTGTTTTACTTGTTTATTAATGATTAAACTATGCTCAAGAAGGATTTCTTCCCCTATATATGTAAGCTGCTTTTCATCATACTCCATTTCCAGCTCAAATAAATTTACATGATTTAGAGCACCTATTTCGATTTCAAATTGAACTATTTCTTTTTCTCCTTCACATACTGAAGTTTTATCTGCTTTTAAAATAGTATAAACACTTGGTGTGGTTATATCAGGTACTATATCATATGCACCATCTGTAGTTACAGATGGTACTAAGTCACAAGCGCTGTCCGTAGTCACAGGTAGTATCAGATCACAGACACTCCCTATAATTACTGCTGGTACATTGTCTGTTGTACCAACTGAACTAGGCAGATAATCTACTGTATTATGTACAATCTCATTACCCATAGTCTTTCCACAAGTAAGTACATTCAAACTAGTACTTATCATCAGAATACACAATAAACACGCTACCTTTTTGATAAATAAATTAAAGTGTGTGTTCATGTTGATCCTCCTTCAGTACACCTTTTTTTGTAAAACGTCCTACGAAAAAGGCTAGTACAGCTACAACAAGTGTGACAAAGCTTATCTTTCCATATGGTATAGGCTTCTCCACTTCTACTTCTATAATTTCTTTTTCAGGCACTATAATTTCTTTAACAGGTTCCTCTACTTTTCCACTTTCTTCTGGTTCTTGTATAATTTCTGGTTCTACCTCTTGCTCTATCTCTTCTTTAACAACTGACTCTTTTTCTACCTTAGCTGGCTCTTTTGCCACTTGTTCTTGTTCCTTCTCCCCATTATCTTCTGGCATAATAGCTTCTTCCTCTATTTCTGGTATTCCTACTTCCTGTGGTGTTTCAAATTGTACTGTAAGCACTTCATTTAAACTTTGCCTATCAGTTTCTACATTTTTATTCTCATCTAAACGCGTAATATTAAGTGCTTTTAAGCTAACTGATGCTTCTTTTATAGTTTCATCAGATTTCTCTAAGGTCATTGTAATGGTATAGTCCCCAAGATACTTATTTTCTCCATCGAAAAAACCAAAATAATAATCCCCCTTATTATTCATAACAGGTCCTACACTCATGTAATCCTGGCCAATGCCATAATCAATTTCCTTAATTACTACTCCTTCAGATAAATCTATTCCAAATTCGGCTCCTGCATATGACTTATCCTCTTCTAAATTAAGCTCCACGGTAAAGCTTGTTTCATCTAATGGAATGACTAATTCATGATTTTGAAGAATATTTTCTGCCCCATAAATAAACTGTACACTCATTGCCATAACTCCCATTAATCCTATCTTTATCCCTTGTTTCATCTACTTCCCCCTATTATTTATAAGGCTGCCATAAAGCCTTATTTCTATTTAAACTATCCTATGGCAGCCTTTATTTTATTACTTCTAGTTTAAATCTGTTCGCTTAGCTGAAATAGCAATAAGGTCTGCAAGGTCAATAACGCCATCTGCATTGACATCACACTTCTTAGCTTTATCCCAATTTGTGCTATCTTTATCTGTCATATAGTACTTCATAGCAATAGAAAGGTCTTCAAGTGTAACATCTCCATCACCATTAATATCTGTTCCTGCTGGTTTGCCTGATGCTTCATTATCTGAAATACTTCCTATAATAGTGTGAAGTGTAGTCTGATCCTGTTCATCAATTGAAACAGCCTTAACAGTTTCTAGTTCTACTTTAACTTTATCCCCTTCTTTAATAGAAGTACTTGTTTTAAAATCGAAAGAGATTATTGGTGTAGATTCAAGAAGGTCCTGAATATCTGTTGTACCGAAAGTTACTTTAATCTTACCTGGTTTATTGCTTGTTTGAATCTTAACTCCTGTTGGAAGTTCAAGAGGTGCATTTGTAATAGTTAATTGATTTGGATCATAAGTTAAAGCTACTTCATATACGTTAACATCTTCTAAGTTAGCAACATTTACAGTATAAGTTACACGATTAGATACACCTGCTTGAATCTTACCTTCCATAGTTAATGTAGCTTCTGGCGCTACCATACCTTGTTCTTGTACAATGACATTGATACTTGCTTTAAGCCCATCTGGATTGACTACCGTTCTACCTAGTGAAAGGTTACCCTGCAATGTATAAGTATCAGCTATATTCCCATCATAGCTTGTAGTATCCCAAACTACAGGCACCTCTACTTCTGTATCATTTTCAAGTACAACTGTTACTTGCTTAGGTAATGTAAGGTCTTCTACTACTGTCCCAAACTCTACCGTAATATCTTGTGGATTCTTAACTTCTTTAATCTTCATTTCTGTACTTTCTGCTTCTTCAACAGTTAAAGTCAGTTTCACTTGTTTGTCATAGTTTTTAACTGTACCCAAGAATTCAAATACGCCTACTTCTGTTGTATCCACTGCTTTATCCCAAGTTACAGGAAGTTCCTCTGTAGAAAGATCTGCTAAAGTCGCCGTTACAGTTTCTGGAAGTGTATAATTTTCAAACTGTTTAACATTTGCGATAAGGTCAGCTACTTCTTTAACTTTGATTTCAAGTACTATGTTTTGCTCTACCACTTGAAGAGGCTCAGTAATCTCTACAGTGTACTCTTTTGTATCAGGTACATATCCTTCAAGTGCACTACTAAATTTAAGTGTATAAACACCTGGGTCTAATGCCTCACTTACCCCCATACCTGCATTATCTGTAGCAATCTCTCCTACTTTTTCACCATCTTTATAAATATCATAGAAGGCACTTTGCATTGCTGTACCATTAGTACTTGTTACATTAATTTGGATCTTACCTTTTGTAGAAATTTCTCTCTCTGCATTGTAAGCTGCATTAAAGCGTGTTGCTTTCATCCCTTCACGCTTCGTTTCAAGATTGATAAGACCGCCTTCATTATTTAAAAGAATACGCTCAATAACTGCTGTTGTTTCACCTTCAGCTACTGGTACACTTGATTTTTTAGGTGTGATATCAGTTTCTGATTCATAGTAGTGCACCACTTCACCTGGTTCTAGATCACCAATTTCAAGTGTTGCATAGTATTGATTACCAAGTGTAGATTTTTCTACTACATAGTCTTTAATTTTAAAGGTTGCTGGAATAGGAGTAGCCTTCCAAGTTTCATTGTCATAGGATACACTCATTCGTGCGCTTTCTGCTCTCTCAGAATCTTGAGTTGTATAGTAAATACGTCCTTCAGATGTGCCTAAATCTAACCCTTCAAAAACTACATTGCCTGTTTCATCTGCTACCTTTTCAGCAAAGGCTTCTTCATCTTCTATTGTCTTGTAAAGACGAACTGTTTGACCTACTGGCACCTTTCTAAAAGTTACTGTATCCGTAGCCCCTTCATTATTAATGGCTTTAACAAAGTTCATCGGTAAGTACTCTGTCTGTTCTTGCCCTGTGTGTTCATAAAGTTCAAATTCATAAATACGAACAGCGGCCCAAGGAGAGCGTCCTGAATCACGCACATTAAGTCTAAAATGTTGTGATGTAACAGGCTCTTTTAAGTTCCTATCTGTTATTGCTAATGTATTGTTATTTACAACATCTACATTTTCATAAGTTTTTCCGCCATCATAAGATACTTGAAGGTCAAAAGCAGTTGTATTCGTTGCATTTGCTTCACCACCAGCCTCGCCATGCTTTACAACCCATCTTTGAACTGTTTGTGGTTCTCCAAGGTCAATACTTAGCCAACCCGTACGTGCAAGTGTATCACACCACTTACTGTTATTTTCTACAGTACCATCTACAGCTTTAATAGCTGGTTCACCTGCATTTTCACGACTCGCTTGAACAGGTTTGTTAAGAGCTAAGTTAACAGGTTTTTCTGTGCTTGGCTTTTCTGTATCCCCAAGTGCAAGTGACCAGTCAATAACCACACTTCCAGCTTCTCCTCTATTGTAGTTCTTATCTACAGATACCACTTCAAATTCAGTTTTTTCTTCTTCTCCATCACGGTCAAATGGTGAGATATAATAAGCATTATTAGGTGTCATACCTACATACTCTCTATCCCCATTTGCTCTAACACGATAGATTTCATAGTAAGCTAGGTTAGGATCACTTACTTTATCCCAGTAAATACGTGTTTCTGCATTATAAGCATTATGGAACATAACCTCATCAAGTGTTACCT
>JAGAVZ010000213.1 GCA_017941635.1 Cellulosilyticum sp. | reverse complement strand
TTTCTATACATTTGCAAATATACTTATAACTATCATTATTAATATCTGTAATCTTAGAACAATCATGTGCATATAATACTTTCATTTCTATATCATACTTACTTGCTATATTTTCTATAATTTTTAAAGATTCCTTCATTGATGGCGATAGGTAAGTGTTTGATGTTATCTCCGACTTTTCCCCCGCCTCACACCGTACATACGAGTTTCCCCGTATACGGCGTTCCATCGTGATTACTTGCTTAATTCAATAACTCCATTTCCTACTTTAACCCTAAATTGGTTAATCTTCTCTAGTACATCTTTACTAGGCTTAATTTTATCTAAATATTTCTCAATAGTTTCCGATTTGGTAGCATGTATGAGTATATGTGAATCGTTAGTGATACACACTAGGTTTTGGAATTTATCCGTACCTCCCATACTAACTGGTTTTTGGTGGTGACAATGCATATTGTCTATTTCCATGAATTCACCAGTTATTGCACATTCACCCATCTGACTGCTATATTTTGAAATTCGGTTGTCATTATATTCGATGGATTTGTTTCTTATTGGGTTTCTTAACATATATAGTATTCTATCATATATGAACCCGTCAAGATTTTTGTGGATTAACGCTCGCCCTTCTTTTGTATAATCACATTTAGATTGAGTGAACCCTAATGGGTGTTTATTAGTGACACAGCAAATTGGGTAGACGATAATACCTGACATCGAGTATAACTTTCCTTTATAGTTTTTGTAGTACTTATAAGCAGTACTATTTTTATCAACTATTTTAGTACGTTTGATGTGCTTCCGTAGTCTGTTGTAGATAGTTTTCCGTAAGTGAAAATCAAGAATTTTAAAATCACTACTTACATGCGTAGCATATTTGTAGTAGTTGTGCATTCCAAGAATACTACTGTTGAGCAGTGCAACCCTGTAATGGGATTGGTCTTCTTGTAAGTCTTTTATCCTTTTAGCAAGTTTTGCTTTCATACTCTCTAGTGCTTTGTCGCAGACATGGCTTTCAAGAGTGTACATAATTTGCTTTTGATTGTTGCTTTTGATTTTAATTTTCTTGGTAACTTTTAATTTATATCCTAAGAATTCACTGTAGTGTCTTCTTAGGTTAGTTATTTTTGATTTTTCATCACTTATTTCTAGTCCTAATCTTTCGTTTAGCCATTGTTTACTAGCGATAAATATTTTCTCTGCTGTTCTGTAGTCCTTGCACATGATTTTGAAGTCATCTGCGTATCTTACAATAAACATCTTTTTAAGTTTAGACTTTTCAAGAGTTCTGTATTTGTTACTATTGAAACTTGGTTTGATTTTACGAGTGGGGTGTGTTTCCCATTGAGAGCTCACCCACCAATCAAATTCGTTCAGAACTACATTAGCTAAGAGTGGTGAAAGTATTCCACCTTGCGGTGTACCTTTCTGTGGTATGCCAACCCCTTCGATTTCTGCTTTTAACATTTTACTGATGATAGATATAACTCTTTTGTCTTGTATGCCAAGTGCCCAGAGTTGTTTTAGAAGTTTTCCATGATTAATATTGTCAAAGAAGCCTTTAATATCTACATCGACACAATAGTGGAAGTCCGACATATTCATGATGAATCCCATTCTTGATAGGGCGTGTTCGGTACTTCTGTTAGGTCTAAAACCATAACTGTGGTTATAGAATTTAGCCTCACATATCGGTTCTAATACTTGTTTAAAACATTGTTGAATAAGTCTATCTCTGAAAGTTGGTATACCTAGAGGTCTTGTTTTGCCGTTAGGCTTAGGGATTTCAACTCTTCTAACTCGATTAGGCGTGTAATCTTTTAAGCTATTTCTAACTATATTAATTACAGTTTCATCTGTTAGATTTTTATAATCCTTAACGGTTAAACCGTCAACACCTCTTGTATTACTACCTGTGTTACTTTTGATATTTCTATAAGCAAGTTTTATGTTATTCTCATCAATTATAAGTTCATATAATTTGTTGAATTTCTTGCCCAAGCTACTATCTTGGTAGAGCTTATCAAAGCAACCTTGCATATCGTAGTATTCATTATAGCGAAGACTATCTTTCTTGAGTGTTATCGTAGTGTTAGTCATCTTGATTCCCTTCTAAAGAAGTTCTCTCGATTCTCTTAGTCTTACTCGAACCTAACTACATTGGAATTATTAAATTATCAATGTTCTCACGACTAATGCCTATCCCTCCATAATCTTTCGATTATTTCATCGGTACTGTGGCATCACTTTCACAAGATTAAAGTAATTTAGTAGGCGAATGCCCTTTATATTTACACCACTTCGTAGTCGATAAGGACTCCATGTATCTTGCTTACCAAGTCCCGTCATCTCTATCTATATATATCTATACTTAGGTTCTTCCTCTGAGCCTGTAAGCTTGATAGTGCCTGTAACACTATAAGGACTTTCATAACCAACAATTTTACTCGCCCTCACTTACAACTGCTTTTGCAGTCGTGCACATTTCTATGCACCGAATCCTCTAGACCCGTACATTCGGAAGTTCGTCAGCTCCTTGCAGGGAGCATTCTAACCATATATAGTTTTAAGACACCCGACCTATCACCTACGCCCTCCACCTCTGGAGAGATTTCGTACCAACCTAAGTCGATTTACGGTAGGCTTCAGCCGACTTCACCGAGCTTCTAACACTTCACATCTTATCATATTCCATGCTAGTCGGAGTATTAGTGACAGCCCTTCAAGACGTTACTCTATCATTTGACTGTTTGAGTATGACAGTTATAGAACTTCTAATCTAAGTTCTACTCTGTGATTTTAGGCACAGAAACTTGTCGCACGTTGATGAATCATAAATCTCATATTTGCAACTACTGATGCACTTTCAGGTATAATATTTGGTGCTGGACTACCACTACACATTGTAAAAGCACAAGTCGTAGTAAGCATTGCATTTGCTTGAGGGCTAACCTTTGGAAGTA
>JAGAVZ010000021.1 GCA_017941635.1 Cellulosilyticum sp. | reverse complement strand
GAAAGGTGTGTAATTATGGATAATATAACAAAGGTAACAGTAGAAAGTCGTAGGTCACATCCTGTTGGTAAAGATTTTTTTACATTTACTATGAGCCTAGAAGCTGAGGTTAAGAATATGACAAAGGATGCTAAAAAAACATATATAGAAAAAATGTGGAACTATGCCAATAGTGAGGTAGATAATCAAATCGCTGAAGTACAAGGTAGCCTTGACAAGAAATAAGTAGTATGTTATAATATGTATAAGGAAAGTGCAGAGGGCCATGTTGAGCAGGTAGGCACTTACTGACTATAGCGAGGTTGGGCTAGGTCACATATGAGCATACAATATTGTATGCTCTTTTTTGTCCTATAATCAATTTTAAGGAGGTAGCTTACTATGGGCTTGTTTGGTGATTTAAGTAAAATTAGTGCTAAGTCTGCAATTACAACTTCAACTACTAAACCACATCTAGGCAATAGTAGAAAAAAGCAGCCAACATTGCTGCAATTAGCCGAAGAAAGATTTGGTACAGATAGAAAATTGATGATGTGGATAGGAGGATTTTTAGAACAAAAGAGAGAAGTCCACTTACTCCCAACCAGACTAGCATGGGCACAACAATTAAGTTATTTAGAGGAGTGGCCGGAATCAGAAAGAGAGGAGCAAGTAAGGAGAAGTATTGCCTGTGGATACAGATCTTTAGCCTATAAGTATACAGGTAAAAAGGTAGCTCCACAGCCAAAAAGTAATTATCAAGCAGAGGAGGAAATACTATATGACAGAGGATTCTAAGAAGTGGTATGACAATGAGATTACACAGGGAATATTACACAAAAAATATCTTCACGATGGAGAAGAAACATTTGATGATTTAGTCAACAGAGTTTCTTCTATTTTTAGCGAAGATATAAGAGAAGATGTTAAAAATGCTCTATACAATGCTGACTTGTGCCCAGCAGGAAGAACATTATATGGGGCAGGAATGAAGGGAAAAGGTAAAAAATTAAGTCTTAGTAATTGCTACTGCTGCACTACGCCTGAAGATAATCTTAAATCAATATGTGATGTTGATTATGAGATGTCTGTAATAGGCAGTCAGGGAGGTGGCGTTGGAGTAGCATTAGATAAGATTAGACCTAAAGGTGCTAGAATAAATAATAGTGCAAAGATTTCAGACGGTGTTGAATTTTGTTTAAGAAAATTTAATACTACAGGCGAGTCAATCGGTCAAGGTCAGCGCCGGATGGCTATGATGGTAATGCTTGATTGCAAGCATCCAGATATTTATGAGTTCTTACATATAAAAGAACGTAATGAGAAGCTAAGTGCTATGAATATCACTATAAAAATGACAAATGAATTTATGCAAGCAGTTGTTAATGATACAGAGTATGAATTATACTTTAAGGTAGATTCTACTGGTGAGGAGATTCATAGAACTATAAGAGCGAGAGAATTTTTTGAAGAATACTGTAAGGTAAATGTTGATTGGGGTGACCCAGGCATATGTTTTATTGATAGGGTTCGTGATTATCACTTGTTGAGTGGTTATCCTGAGTACCAAATAGACACATCAAATCCATGCTCGGAATTCTTCGGTGTGGCAGGTAACGCATGTAACTTAGGAAGTATAAATTTATATAATTTAGTTAATGATAAGTTTACTGATTATGCTTATATTGATTATTTTAAGTTTGGAAAAATGATTAGACTTGGTGTCAGAATGCTAGACGAAGTATTAGATTATGGGTATGATATGCAGCCAATGGATATGCACAGGAAGTGTATTGATGATTGGCGTTCTATAGGCCTTGGTGTATTTGGCCTAGCAGATATGTTTGTAGCTATGAAGGTTAAGTATGGGTCTAAGGAATCAATTTCTTTAGTGTCTGATTTATTTGATTTTATGAATCGCATAGCTTTAGACGAGTCCTGTAATATAGCAAAGGAGAAGGGTACTTATGGTAAATATGATTGGGAAAAGCAAAAGAAGTCACCAATCATTAAGGCACTAAGACTTACTGAAGAAGGTTGTAAGCTATATGACAAGATTGAAAAGTATGGCCTGAGAAATGGTACTTTGCTTGTTGTAGCTCCAACTGGAACTCTAAGTCTACTTATGGGTAAATTGTCAGGTGGTGTAGAGCCTTTGTTTAAGGTTGGCTATGACCGTACTACACATTCTGGTGAGGATAAAGGTGTAGTATTTAGAGTGTTTTCTAGGGCTGTTGAGGATATGTTAAATCATTTTAATTTGCCTGCCAATATGACCAATGAGGAAGTAAAGGAGAAATTTAACTGGGTAGTAGAGAGTGAGGATGTTTCTCCTGCGGATAGGGTAGCTGTTCAATCAGTAATGCAAGAGTATTGTGATGGCGCTATATCTTCTACAGTAAATTTACCACAAGGCACTACTTGGGAAACTGTATATGATATTTATACTAATGCGTGGAAACAAGGTTTGAAGGGCATAACGGTATTTGTGTCAGGGTGCAAAAGAGGTAATATTCTTGGTGTAGACACTAATAAACAAGATGATAATACTTTTAAATATGACAGCATTGAGCCAATCAGCCGTAGGGGTGAAAAGGAAGTAGATGGTAAGACCTTTAGGTTAAAGACTGCTTGCGTAGATAAATTCTACCTCCATGTTAATAAGACTGACGATGGAGATGTTTTTGAAGTGTTTGCTAACCCATCAAACGGATGTGTAAGTAATATTGGCACAATAACCAGACTTGTGTCTATGGCATTAAGAAGTGGTGTAAAGGTAGAGGAAATTATAAAAGAGCTTAGAGCTACTAAGTGTGCTGGGTGTCAAGCATTAAGGAATAAAGGGCACAAGGATATTGAATTATCCTGTGGTAATGCTATTGCAAAAGCCTTAGAAATGAGCTATAATAAGGGTATTGAGGAAGAAGATACTTCAGGCCTTTTAGAGTGCCCAAGTTGTCACCAAAAAACTTTAAGACCTGAGGGTAAGTGCTTCACCTGTACCTGCGGCTATAGTCGCTGTGAGTGATGTAAGTAAAGGAACTAGGGAAGTTTGGTAGGTGTGAATGATATGCTTAATTATGAGTGGAAAACAGCTTTTAAGAAGAAGTACCTAGAGGTTCAACATGCTTTAGCTGAAAAATGGAAGGATGAAGAAACTACTATGGAAAATAATAAAAAAGCTGTTAATGAATTAAAAGAACTATGTGAAAAATATTTAAGAGAAAATTAAATTTTTGGGAGGAAATTTCCTCCCTTTTCTCTTGACATGTTCTCTTTGTAAGTGCTATAATGGAGTAAGAAGGAAAGGAGTTGAAAGTTTATGCTTTATAAAAAGCTAACAAAAGAAGAGTTGGCGCTTGTCTCAAAGGAGGTAGCCAAAGTAATAGCTTTAGATAATTATGAGGCTAACTTTACAGGAACTACTATTTCGCCTTACAATCTTCAGACGTATTTAATAAGCCAAGGATTTATGGATGAGATTTTTGACGAGAACTCAACAGACTATTGGAGGACGTTTAGAAAAGAAGAATTGATTCTTGAAATGTATTTTGAGGCTGAATCATTTGAACTTAAATTATATAGGCCGGAGGATTAAATTATGGGAACTAATTTTTATTGGAAAAAACTGCCAAAAGAATTTGAACAATATAGGACACCAGAAAATGAATCTATTCTTTTGCATATAGGAAAGCGTAGTGCAGCTGGGCCATATTGTTTTAAATGCGGAACTACATTTAATAGATGGGGAACACAGTATGTTCACAGAGGTGGCATTAAAGAAATAGATTGGTATACTAAATGTCCCATATGTGGTTCAGAAGGAGAAAACACATGTTCATTTACATAT
>JAGAVZ010000212.1 GCA_017941635.1 Cellulosilyticum sp. | reverse complement strand
GTATTCCAAATTTAGATTTATATATGGATCAAGTCATTACTTTATTTGAAGAAAAATTAGGCTATACAAAGCGTTATGAAGCAGACAAGCTTCTAACAAAAACAATGATTAATAATTATACAAAAGACAAGCTTTTAATGCCAGCAGTCAAAAAGAAATATACCAAAGAGCATGTGGTATTAATGATTTTATTATATGATTTAAAACAAGTTCTAACGATTGGCGATATTAAGCGTTTATTTGGAACTGTTATTAAGGATGGTACTGTAGATAGTAAGCTACTGGCTGAAGTCTATCAGATGTTTATTGATTTAAAAGTAGAAAGTGCTAATGAGTTTGAAAATGAAGTAGAAAAGATTAGTATTGATATTTATTCGAGGTTAGAAAATTTGATAGTAGAAAAAGCAGTGGATGTAGAAAAGTTAAAAAGTATGATTCAAGTGATTTTACTAACAGAAAAGGCAAATTATTATAAGCGCTTAGCTGAAAAGATTATTGATGAAAAAATTAATTAATAAAAAGAAATTGTCATAAATAGATAAAAAAAGGGATTATAAAAATAAAAATCTCTCTTTTTTTGTTTAAAAATAATTTAGTTTATTGAAAGAGTTTGTAAATTAGTATAGAATTTTAATGGAATATAATTAATTATAATTAAGGGGGAAGTATGATAAAAAAGAAAGAACATAGCAAAAGGGCTAAGAGTATTTCGACTAAAATTATAAAAAGGATTTTTGTTTTTTAAGTCTAATAGGCATTATAATTTCTTTAGAATCCATTTATTTATCTAGGATTAGTAGTGAAAAAGCTGCTTTACAGGCTATTAGTGCGAGGAGTATGGATACTGCAAATTATTTAGAAGAAATTTTTCACCAACGATTTATTCAGCTGAGAAATATATCAAAATTGCCAGAAATACAAACTATGAATATGGAAGTACAAAAGAATGTTTTACTTCAAGAAACTGAAAAGTGGGAGTTTAGAGAGCTTTTTGTAGCATATTTAGATGGAAATATTTATTATCCTACAACTCAGACAGTAAAGAATCAAAAGGATGAAGAATTTTTCGCACTATTGATGGAAGGAAGAGAAATTATTACTGAGCCATTTGTTATTGCGGAAGATCAGCTGAGTATTATTACCTTAGCGGTACCTATTCGAGATAATGCTGATCAGATGATTGGAGTATTGTGTGGTTCATTAGATTTACATCAAGTCAATGAAATTGTTAAAGAAATTGATTTAGGTGAAGAGGGATATGCTTTTATTATTAATAGGATAGGAGCATTTATTACGCATAAAGATATGTCCTATGTGTATGATGCAAAAAATTTAGAAACACTTAATGATGGAACGCTCAGCACATTATTTAATGAAATGAATCAAAAATTAGTAGGTATGGGAAAATATGAATTTGAAGATGGTGATAGATATGTAGCATATTCAAATATAGAAGGAACAAATTGGAGTGTTGTATTGACTCAGAAAAAAGATATAGTATTGGCTAGTTTAGTACAAATGGGCTATCTACAAACTATTACGGTTATTATCATGTTAATCATTGTTGCTATCTATTCATTCATTATTATTAGAAGATTATTAGGAAAACCATTAAATGATATTAAGGATCAAGCATATAAATTAGAAAAGTGCAATTTAGAGAAAAGTCACTATAAATATAGTGATGATGAGGTGGGAAGTGCGTTAAAAGCACTAGATGAAGGAGTTCAAGTTCTAAATAGCACAATGCGAGAAATTCATGCAACTGGAGAAGGGGTATTAGAAAGTGGGGAACAAGTAGGTAAAACTTTAATTGAAATTTCACATAGTGTTAATCAGACAACAGAAAATGTAGAAGAAATTAATGCTAGTGTACAAGAAGTTGCAGCACATTTACTAGAAATCAATTGTGAGATGAAGCATGTAGAAGAAAGTACAGCTTATTCTATGGAAAGAGCACATGAAGGTATTAAGCGTGCAGATGAAATAGAAGCAGAAGCGCATCAATTACATAAAGAAACATTAATCTCTAAAGAACAAATACAAATGATTTATAAACAAACTAGAGAAAAAATATTAGAATCATTAGATAAGGTTAAAATTGTAGGATCTATATCTGAAATGTCAAATAGTATTTTAGAGATTGCTGAGCAGACTAATCTTTTAGCACTTAATGCAGCTATCGAAGCAGCTCGTGCAGGAGAGCAAGGTAAAGGATTTGCCGTTGTAGCTGAGGAAGTTAAAAAGTTAGCAGAACAGTCAGGAGCGACTGTACAAGAAATAAAGGTACATATTGAAGATGTAATTAGTGCAGTAGAGGACTTGTCTCATTCATCAGCAGATATGTTAAGAGTAGTAGAAGAAGATGTTTTTGAGGATTATGAAAAGCTTATTTCTATTACGAATAAATATAAGGAAGCTGGTAAAGATGTAAGAGAAATCGTGGGAGAGTTCTCAGAAACAAGTGAGCAAATTTCTAGTGTTATTAAAAAAGTGGCAGAAAATATTGAAAGTGTATCGAATTCTACACATTCTGTAGTTAACTTATCTACCGATATCGTTGGGCATATGAGTAATATTGAGGTTCAAAATGAAGAGATTCTTAAACAATCAGGAGAGAATAAAGAAAACATATATCATTTAAATAAGTTAGTACAACAATTTAAACTTTAAATAAATACCTTTTTTAGTATGAAAATCCTAATAACCTCCTATAATTTTATTTTATCATAGGAGGTTGTTAGGATTTATTTATTTATTTATTTTTGAGGACCTGCAGCAACTAATGCTTTACCTGCTTCATTTCCTTCGTATTTAGCAAAGTTTTTGATGAATCTGTTTGCTAAATCAATTGCTTTTTCTTCCCATTCAGAAGCGTCAGCATATGTATCACGAGGGTCAAGAATGTTTGTATCAACACCTGGAAGTTCTGTTGGAACTTCGAAGTTGAACATTGGGATTGTTTTTGTTGGTGCATTGTCAATGTCACCATTAAGGATTGCATCAATAATTCCGCGAGTATCTTTAATAGAGATACGTTTTCCTGTTCCGTTCCATCCTGTGTTTACGAGGTATGCTTTAGCTCCGCTTTGTTGCATTTTCTTAACGAGTTCTTCAGCATATTTTGTAGGATGAAGTTCAAGGAATGCTTGACCGAAGCAAGCTGAGAATGTTGGTGTAGGTTCTGTGATTCCACGTTCTGTACCAGCAAGTTTAGCTGTGAATCCTGATAAGAAGTAGTATTGTGTTTGTTCTGGCGTAAGGACTGATACTGGTGGAAGTACACCGAATGCATCTGCTGATAAGAAGATTACATTTTTAGCTGCTGGAGCAGAAGATACTGGACGTACAATGTTTTCAATGTGATTAATTGGATAAGATACACGAGTATTTTCTGTTACACTCTTATCTGTGAAATCAATTTTGCCATCTTTATCTAATGTTACATTTTCAAGAAGTGCATTTCTCTTGATTGCATTGTAGATATCTGGTTCAGATTCTTTATCAAGGTCGATAACTTTAGCATAGCAACCACCTTCGAAGTTGAATACACCATTGTCATCCCAACCATGTTCGTCATCACCAATAAGAAGACGTTTTGGATCTGTAGATAATGTTGTTTTACCTGTTCCAGAAAGACCAAAGAAGATAGCTGTGTTTTCACCGTTCATATCTGTATTAGCTGAGCAGTGCATTGAAGCCATTCCTTTTAATGGAAGGTAGTAGTTCATCATAGAGAACATACCTTTTTTCATTTCTCCACCGTACCATGTATTGATAATAACTTGTTCACGGCTTGTGATGTTGAACATTACAGCTGTTTCTGAGTTGAGTCCTAATTCTTTGTAGTTTTCAACTTTAGCTTTAGAAGCATTGTATACTACGAAGTCTGGTTCGAAGTTTTCAAGTTCTTCTTCTGTAGGTACAATGAACATGTTTTTAACAAAGTGTGCTTGCCAAGCTACTTCCATAATGAAACGGATTGCCATACGAGAATCTTTGTTAGCACCGCAGAACGCATCTACTACGAAAAGTTTTTTATTAGAAAGTTCTTTGATAGCAAGTTCTTTACATGCTGCCCATGCTTCTTGTGTAGCTGGGTGGTTATCATTTTTGTATTCATCAGAAGTCCACCATACAGTGTCTTTTGAGTTTTCATCCATAACGATAAATTTGTCTTTAGGTGAACGTCCTGTGTAGATACCAGTCATTACGTTAACTGCACCAAGTTCACTTTCTTGTCCTACTTCATACCCTTCAAGATCAGATTTGGTTTCTTCTTCGAATAATAATTCATAAGAAGGATTATAAACAACCTCTGTGGTTCCAGTAATGCCATATTTGCATAAATCAACTTTTGCCATTTTTGTTCAACCTCTCTTTTCAGTGAAATAATTAATAAAAAACATTTTTTGAATGTCTTTTTTTGTTGAGAAAATAAGAAATTCTTTAATTTAATTATCGAATATTTAGGCAAATAAGTCAATAAAATAATTTAAAATATTCAAATAAAAATAATTTTCAGAAAAATAGTGGTGTTTATGAAAAATATACAGATAAAGTTTACTAGAATCAACGAGTACTATTAATGATTCATAAAACTTTAGATTATGAATATATTTTTTTGAGAGGATGTGAAAAAATGGATAGTCAGAGTTATAGTATGTTATTTAATGGGATAGATACAGAGGTTGAATTGCCTAATGGACAAAGGGTAGTACCTATTAATTTTGATAATGCAGCCACCACACCACCGCTTAAAAAAGTAGATGAATTTATTTGTGAAAACATCATGATGTATGGATCAGTAGGAAGAGGCGGACAGAAATCTGCATATTGTACCAATGCATATGAATTATCTAGAGAAGCAATCTTAAAATTTTTTAGTTTGAATGAGTCGGATGGATATGAAGTAATTTATGTTAAAAATACAACAGAGGGAATTAATTTACTAGCAAATATGTTATGTGATCGAAATAGCCATAAGATCCTAACTTCTAGAATGGAACATCATGCTAATGATTTACCTTGGCGAGAACTAGGCAAGACATACTATTGCGAAGTAGATGAAAAGGGAAAACTTAAATTAGATGATTTTGAAGAGAAACTTAAGCGAGCAAAGGGAACTATTAAATATGTATCCATTACAGGAACGAGTAATGTTACAGGTTATGTTAATCCAGTGCATAAAATGGCTAAGATAGCACATAAATATGGGGCGAGAATGATTGTAGATGGTGCACAACTTGTGGCACATAGAGAAATTAATATAAATGGTAATAGTAAAGAGGAAGAAATTGATGCCTTTGTTTTTTCAGGGCATAAGATGTATGCCCCTTTTGGAAGTGGTGTTGTCATTGTTAAGAGCGATATGATAGAAGGCAAAAGACCGTTTTTGCTTGGTGGAGGAGCAGTGGAATCTGTATTTGATGATGATGTTTACTACAAAAAATCTCCTTATAAAGATGAAGCTGGAACGCCAAACTTTTTAGGTGCTATGTCTATTGTAGCTGCCATGTCTGTCTTAAAGAGTATTGGCTATAATAACATTGTGGAACATGAGGAACAATTAAAGAAGCGATTGATAGCAGGGTTAGAATGTTTACCTCAAGTTGAGTTATATGGAGATTATAAGAATGCAGACAGAGTAGGTGTGGTGCCGTTCAATGTAAAGAACATTTACCATAATAATTTGGGGACATTACTACAGGATAAAAGAGGGATAGCCGTTCGAACAGGTTGTTTCTGTGCACATCCGTATGTTACACGACTACTAGGAATGAATGATGACGAGCGATATAAACTTTTGGAAGATCCTGATGCGAAAACCTTCGGAATGGTAAGGGCTAGTTTTGGACTTTATAATACAGAAGAAGAGGTGGATGAGTTTTTAAATTGTATTGAGGATATTATTAAGTAGAAAAGTAGTAAAAGATGATTAGTAGCCTATAGGGATGGGGTATTAGTCATCTTTTAAAGTATTATTGTAGGGATACTTATACCGTTTATATGATAGAGCAAAAATAGAATACTAGAGTACATAGAAAGGGAGTGTATGCACTCCCTTTTTTAGATTGAACTTAGGATTTAGTTGGATTATGAGGCATATTATTTAGTGTACGAATAGAAAATTTTAATGCCCGAAGTTGTCTTTTAAGCCAACTTAAATCTTCCATACTTATTGTTTGAATAAGGAATAAAAGAGGGATATAGAGGACAACGCTTAAGCTAAGCCCTAAAAAGAGTTTTGTAGTAAGTCCGAAGCTATAACGTAGCAAACGATTGATGATTAATCTAGAGTAGCAACCAGCAAAAGCAGATGCGACGGCTGGTTTAAGAATCCAGTTTGTAAGTTTTAATTTTAGATGCGTGGTTTCTAAAAGCTTGTTAAAATTTAAGGTAGATGTAAAGATGCAACTAAGCATGGTAATGCCAATAAAGGCATTAACCCCTTTAATAGGAAGTAAAAAGTAAATGAGCATCACTCTTATAATAGAATCAAAAATACTATATCTAAGGCAGCTAACTTGCTGATTTAGACCTTTTAGAATACCATCTGCAATAGTTTCAACATAGATAAAAGGTATAACTAAAGAAAGTCTTTGAAGGAGTGGGCCGACTTCTTCACTTTTATAAAGAATAAAGCCTAGTTCATTACCGTAGTTAATGAAGACAGAAACAACAAAAATACTCAATATAAAAGTTAATTGTAAAACACGGCTGGTAGTGTAGGTAACACGCTTTTTTAGTTTTAGGACATTGGCTTTAGCAATCTCAGGAATCAGAGTAGTAGAGAATGCTGTTAGGAAGGCAGCAGGAAAACACAAAATAGGAATAACCATGCCTTTTATCATTCCAAAGAGACTCATAGATTCTGAGTAGTTACCATTATATTGTCTGAGGCCTGCAGGAATCAGTGTATTTTCTATAGAAAGTAAAATGCAGGATAAATAGGAAATACAAGCAATAGGTAGTAGAATGCTGAGGAGTTTCATTAAGAGTTTTATTTTACTAGGTGCTTTGCCGTTTAGATTTTTATGATGTTTCCGGTCAACAAAAAATAGAGAAAGCATATAACTCCAAGAAACTATTTCACCAATGGTTAGACCTAGTCCAATTGCACCATATGTATAAGTAATGCTAGAAGAGACATAGAATCTAGTAAGTGAAATGAGTAAGATGACCTTAATAATTTGTTCTATAATATCTGCACTAGCAGGAAAAATCGTTTTTTTGTTAGCATAAAAATATCCTTTGAGACAAGACGAACAGGTCATGAAAGGAATACTAAAAGAAAGTAATCTAAGACCTAAGGTAGCATGTGTATCATGAATAAAAAATAAACTAAGCTTTGATGCAAAAATGAAAAGTAGAGAAGAAGCCGTAAGGCTGGTCACAAGACCAAAGGAAAAAGCCACTTTCATGATGTGTGAAATGTGATGCTTATTACCAGCGCCTAGAGCTTCTGCAATCATACGAGAAACCGTAACACATAATCCGGCAGAAGCAAGAATAATAGCAGTCATATAAATGGACATAACCAGTTCATAGATGCCCATGCCTTCAGTTCCTAGTATTCGTGATAAATAAATAGAAGAAATCATACCAATTGTACGTGTAAAAAAAGAAGTGGCGGTTAATAACAATGTACTAACCAATAGATTTTGTTCTTTCAAGACAGGACCTCCTTCAATAAGTTTTGAATTTAAATTTAGTTACAAGTATATAAATGAAATTATTTGTAAATAATCTCAATAAATATGTGACCTATATCAGCAAGATGTATAATGCAACAAGAAAATGTAGATACGGAACATTTGAGCCCTTATAGGAATTATATGATTTAATCAAGAATTTAGGACTAGATTAAGTGTCTTTATGAAACCATGTTATAATAAGTGGGAAGTTTTGAAAGAAAGGTAATTCATAAAATGAGAGATAAAAGACAAAAAGTACCTAATAAAATAGATACAAGACCAGTAACACAAATGGAAAAAGACTATGCAGTAAAACTGGGTATTGCATTGCCGCAAGAGGCTACAATCAGTGATGCAAGAGCATTAATCGATAGAGAATTAGATAATGATGAAAAAGCTTCAGAAGGACTTTTAAATTATGCAAGAAGCAAAGGAATGCTTTGTTCGGACTACATAGGCAATAAAGCGTTGCATACCCAGATTTTTGATAATCTTGAATTGGAAGATAAGGCAAGCTTTTTCTGTTTTTGTCTCTATAAATTCCATATTGATGATGCGAATGAAGATTTATCAACACATCCCAAAAAAGAATTCTTTGAGGCATTTGGAGAAAAGTTTGCAAAGGATGTTTATTTTAAAGCATCACTTGAAGACTATATAGGGGAGGAACTTATAGCTTTTGGCAAAAGTAAACGTATGGTAAAGGGTGTAGAAAAAACGATCTATGGTTCAAGTATTTATACAAGAGCATATAAGGAAGCATATAAATATATTCAAGACAATATTTATTAAAAAAAGTTAAGATTTGAACTAAGTAAAAATTTTTCAGCTATAATATGTATGAAATGAATATGAGAAATCATAATTGCAGGGAGGCTAAAGAATATGCCCACAATAAATATGTTGTCATCTGCAGATAAAGTAAAGGGTCAAGGTGTAGGTTCAGCGTATCTTGAACAGCTAGATTTGGTAACTAATGGTTTGGATGACAGATATATTGTAGAAGTAAATAAGAAAAAATGTACAGATATTATGCACTATCATACAATTGATTTAAATCATTATCTAGCTTTACCATTTGTTAAAGCTAAGAGAGGTGTGACTGTTGGAGCAGTTCATTTCTTACCAGAAACTGTGGATGGAAGTTTAGAATTACCAGGCTTTGCGAAAGCAGTATTTTATAAGTATATTATTGCTTTTTATAAAAGTATGGATTATCTTGTAACAGTTAATCCAAACTTTATTGATAAGCTCGAAGCATATGGTATCCCAAGAAATAAAATTTCATACATTCCTAATGTTGTTTCTAAAGAGAATTTCTATAAGATGAGCAATGAGCAGAAATTAGAGATTAGAAAGAAACATCATATTAAAGCTGATAAATTTGTTGTGTTATGTGCAGGACAGTTGCAAGTTCGTAAAGGAATTTTTGAATTCATTGAGATTGCTAAGGCTATGCCAGATGTAGAATTTATTTGGGCAGGTGGTTTTTCGTTTGGAAACATTACTTCAGGATATAAAGAAGTAAAAGCTATCTTGGAAAATCCGCCAAGTAATGTACGTTTTACAGGTATTGTAGAGCGTGATGTAATGAATGAATTATACAATATTGCAGATGTTATGTTTTTACCATCATATAATGAACTATTTCCAATGATTATATTGGAAGCAATGAATTGTAATACACCTATATTGTTGAGAGATTTAGACGTGTATCCAAAGATTCTATTTGATTTTTATCTTAAAGGAAATACAAATGAGGAATTTATAGCTTATATTACAAAACTTAAAGAGGACGAAGTATTTAGGAAAGAGCGTATTCAAAAATCTTTAGAAGGAAGCCATTTCTATTCTGGAGAAAATATTTTAAGAATGTGGCAAGACTTTTACAACGAAATCTTATACACACATAAGCACCCAGTTCTTGCCAGTGGAGAGGCGACAACATGAAAAAATATTTGATCAATATTGGTCTTACAATGCTCATAGGGGTTATAACCCTATGGGTGTTATTTGGAGAGTCTGATGTAATAGCGATTTTAAGTCATTTTACGAAGTTATCCATTGAGTGGAGCATTATTGGTTTTATCTGTATAGGAGCTTACTGGGGACTAGAAACAATTATTCAGCATACATTGGTGGGACGCATCTATAAAGGAAACCGATTATGGAATTCTTTTAAAGTAGTTATGACAGGCCATTTTTTTAATGCAATTACACCATTTGCATCAGGTGGACAGCCGATGCAAGCATTTATTATGATGAAACAAGGCGTACCGCTAGGAACATCTGCTAGCGTACTCTTATCTAAATTTATTATTTATCAAGTTACTTTAACTTTATACTCTATGGTGGTACTTATTTTGGAGCTTAACTTTTTTTGTGTGAAAGTTAAAGGGATTATCTATTTATCACTTATAGGATTTGCGGTGAATTTTGCTGTGGTCATTGTACTTATAATGGCAGCTTTTATGAAAGAACGTGCAAAAAGGATAGGATTTGCGCTCATTAATGTATTACATAAATTTCACTTTATCCGTAGGCCATATCTTTCAAAGAAAAAGATTGTTAGGCAAGTGGATTTATTTAATGGGAACATTCATGAAATGAGTCGAAATAAATTACTACTTATAAAAGTCGGCATATTAACGATTGGTCAACTAACTGCATATTTCTTAATTCCTTATGCAGTGTATAGAGCTTTTGGGTTAATGGGTACTGAAGTATTTGTCATTATCTCAGCAGCAGCATTTATTGTTATGTTTTCAGCTTTCGTTCCTGTTCCAGGAAGTTCAGGAGTAGCAGAAGGTAGTTTCTTTATTTTGTTCCAACTATTCTTTCCACAAGCGATTTTACCAACAGCGGTAGTCTTTTGGAGAATTATTACTTTTTATGTGCCAGTGTGCCTAGGTGGAATTGTCACAATGCTACCTAACCAAAAGAATAGATACTTGAAAGTTGTACAAGAGTGAGTAGATTAAGTATATAATGGAAAAAACATGGCTATACTTCAAGCAAGAGGAGTGATGGACATGAATATACAAGCTAAATTAATGGAGAAGTTCCTCAAAAATTTTGATGGGACTTCTTTTGACGTTATGTTTGAAACTGGTGAAGAAATTCATATAGGAAGAGATGTAGCGAAGTTTAAGGTCATTGTAAATGAGCCTATTTCATATAAGAAGCTTTTGCAAGGTACAACACTCGCTTTAGGGGAAGCTTATATGAACGGAGATATTGAAATTGAAGGGGATATAGAAGAGGTTTTAAATGAGATTTTTAAGTGTAAAGATAGTTTTAAAACAGATTATCATGCGCTTAAAAAGCTATTTAACAATTCTTTATCTATGAAAAATCAAAAGGAAGAGGTATGCTCCCACTATAATATAGGGAATGACTTTTATAAATTATGGCTCGACCCTACCCTAAGTTATTCATGTGCTTATTTTGAAAATGGCAATGAAACTCTAGAGGAAGCACAATATAAGAAGGTACATCACATTTTAAATAAGTTAAACTTAAAAGATGGTATGAGTTTACTGGACATTGGATGCGGTTGGGGCTTTTTGCTTATTGAAGCTGCTAAGAAGTATAAAATACATGGTGTAGGGATTACCTTAAGTGAAGAACAACAGCGTATTTTTAGTGAGCGTATTAAAGAAGAAGGATTGGAAGAGTACCTTAAAGTAGAACTTATGGATTATAGAGAACTAAGACATGCAGGTTATCAGTTTGACCGTATTGTAAGTGTAGGAATGATTGAGCATGTTGGAAGAGATAACTATGATTTATTCTTCAAGTGTGTAGATAATGTTTTAAAAGAAGGCGGCGTATTTTTACTACACTATATTAGTGGGCTAAAAGAATATCCAGGTGATCCTTGGATTAGAAAATATATTTTTCCAGGAGGGATGATACCAAGTCTCAGAGAGATTATTAGTTTAGCAGCAGATTATGGATATTACGTATTAGATGTAGAAAGCCTTAGAAGACATTATGTTAGAACTTTATTGTGTTGGCATGATGGATTTGAGAAGCATTTACCTGAGATTGAAAAGATGTTTAATGAACGATTTATTCGTATGTGGCGAATGTATCTTTGTTCATGTGCGGCCTCTTTTAATAATGGTGTCATAGATTTACATCAAGTTTTATTTACTAAAGGGATCAATAATGATTTACCAATGACCAGAAGATATCAATATAACTTAGAGTAAGTTATATGAAATTATAATTTATAGGCATAATTCGTATATTGTAGGCTAATACTACTTTTATAATATCTTTCAATATGTAAGGAGCGAAAATATGCCTAGGATTAATTGCGGTGTAGAGAATTGTGCGTATAATCATGGTAAATATTGTTGTGCAAGTGTTGTAAGAGTTGATGGAAAAAGTGCAGACATTACAGAAACAACTTATTGCAATACTTTTTTAGATGGTATGGGATATACTAATGCTCAGGAGTATAATATGCAAAATTCAACAGAGTTAGATGCCATTTTATGTAGGGTAGATACATGTGCTTACTACAAGGATGAACACTGTACATTACAAGAAATTGAAATCAGTAGTTTAACTAGAGCAGAGGATAAAACACAAACAGATTGTTTAAGCTTTGAACGAAGAAATTATTAAAAGAATGTGTTATTTCCACAAATCCCTTATCCTGCAAAATGAAATATAGAATATAAAATAAAAACATTCTCGATATCTGGGAATGTTTTTATTTTTATGCGTACATATAAAGTTTAAAGTGTAGGCTGTGCTAGGAGTAGAACTTCCTGTAAGAAGCTCCCTAGTACAATTAAAATGTAATATAAGGTGTAATAAGAAATTCGATAATAATTTAATGATAAACATTAAAAAGTTATTGAAAATAATTAATTATTAAATTATAATACAAAAAATAATTTTATTACTAGGAGAGATAAGATGGGAGCAAAAATATGTAAATGGAGTAGAATTTTAAGATGGATGTTAATTTTGGGTTTAATTATTTTAGGAATGAATTTTAAAGAGTACATACCATCTATTTTATCGGAAAATGAATGGAGTAGAGAAATAGTTACCAAAGAGATATATGAAGAAATTGGCCAATATGTTGATATAGAGCAAAGCATGATTATATTACATGATGATTTAATAGAAGAACAAATAATAGCAAAAAGATATGAGGCAATTCAGTGGCTCTTAGAGGCCACTTGTATTTTTATTATTTTTATAGCGATGCTTATTGTTACAGCACAGCTTTCAAAGAAAAAAGTATTTGATCAAATGATTTATAGATTGATTCATGGATGTGGATTGCTATTATGTATAGGTAGTATAATCATACCAACAATAACTCATGATAAGACAGAAGTAATTACATTGATAGGTGGATTTGGATATGATATTGTTATTGATTTGCTGAAATTAGGTGGCGGTATTATTTTTATATTAGTGGGGTATATCTTAAGAAGAGGTCAATTCTTACAAGAAGAATATGATACAGTGTTATAGAGGTGATAAAAATGAGTATAATCATTCGTTTGGACCGTGTGATGGCCGACCGAAAGATGTCCTTAAATGAATTAGCAGAAAAGGTTGGTATTTCAAATGTTAATTTATCTAATTTTAAAACAGGGAAAATAAAAGCTATTAGATTTTCGACCTTAGAAAGAATCTGTGAGGTATTAGAGTGCCAGCCTGGTGATTTAATAGAATATCATCCGTCAATTGAGTCTCATCAGATAGAGCAAAAGGGAAAGTCACAAGAGATATAAAAATAAAAACTCAAATTTAGCTTAATAATCTACATAAAGTGGGAGAATATAGTAACCAAATACCTAGATTAAAAATATGATAATGTGTAACTATTTTTAGTGAGGTAATTAAGATGGACAAAATAAATACATCGACATTGGGAATAGGTATGGGTATCTTTGCTGCATTACAGCTGGCAAATACCTTTAAAAATAAAAATGGAGTATCTTATATGAGAGCATCAAGTGGGACTGATAATATAAGTGGACAAAATGTAGCAGCTCAGACGGTGATTGGAACAGATACGACGAATATGACAATGACACCGGGGATTGAACTAAGTGATTATACAAGTAATAGATACCAAATTGGTTTTAAATATCCTAGCTCATGGCGTAAAAATCCTAGATATGAAGATAAATATGAGGGTGAAAGTGGCTACTTTGAAATAGGCGATTTTACAGATAATGAGGATAATATTGATGAGGCTGTTGAAGATGCAATAGATGAAGATTATAAACCATATGGTTCTAGTCCTACTGTAAGACGTTTTGTAGTAGATGGTCAGCCAGCTAGGGTTATTTATTCTTCTGAAGACCAGTCTAGTTTCTTTAATGATAGAGAAGCAGCCATCGTAGTTCAGTACCCACAGCCACTTATATTAGATAATGAAAGGTATAAATATGTAATCATTTGGACAACGCCTGCTTATGTGCCACTTATTGTTAGTACCTTTAAGTTTATTGGAATAGAAAATGATAATAATAAGGTGAAATAGATAAAGCAGTAATAATAAAACAAGTATCGATAAAGCAATAATGATAAACGATAATTAATAAATAAGTTATAATAGATAGAGAGGATGTTACATAACGTATAAGGGAGGTAGCATCCTTTTTATATAATGATATGGACCAATAAACAATATGAGATAGAGATAAGTTTATGTAGAAAAGGTAAATGATATCTATTACAAAATGTGGTTTATTAATAGAGTAAAATAGAGAGTTACATAAGCTAGAAAGTAGAGGAGGGGCGATATGAATTATTTTGATTTACATTGTGATACCATTTCTGAGTGCTACAACAATCAGGCGGCTTTATATAAAAACAAAATGCAATTAAGCCTTCATAAGGGAAGTAATATTAAAGGATGGGTACAAACCTATGCAATATGGCTCAGTGATGAACTCAGTGATGATGAAGCATATACTTATTTTAATCGAGTCTATGGCTATTTTTTAGGGCAAATACAGGCATTACAAGAACATATTTGTTTTTGCAAAAATAAGAATGAAATAGAAAAAGCCTTAAATAAGTGTAAAAGAGTAGCCTTATTATCTATAGAAGGTAGTAGGCCTTTGGGTCATTCTCTTGAAAGAGTACAAGAGTTTTATGATCTAGGGGTTAGAATGATGACACTTACTTGGAATGAAAGTACAGCAGTAGCAGACGGGTGTATGGTGGAAAATGCAAAAGGACTCACAGCATTTGGGAAACAAGTGGTGAAGAAAATGGCAGAGCTAGGCATGTTAGTAGATGTTTCCCATCTTGCTGAAGTGGGCTTTTGGGATGTAGTAAATACGATAGATAAGCCATTTATTGCAACACATTCCAATAGTAAAACGATATGTAATCATCCAAGAAACTTAACAGATGACCAATTTAAAGTGTTTGTTGAAAGAAAAGGGTTAGTGGGAATGAATTTTTATCCACTTTTCATTAATAATACAAAGAAGGCAGATATACAGGAGCTCTTATTACACATAGACCATTTTGTAAACTTAGGAGGAGAAGATGTGATTGCCATGGGTTCTGACTTTGATGGTATTAGTGTGACGCCAGAACATGTAAGAGGGATTCAAGATATAGGTTATTTGTATCAATTGGTAGTAAAAAGGTATGGTAAAAGGCGAGCAGAACAATTTTTCTTTGAGAATGCCTATAGATTTATGAGTGAAAACTTAAAGTAGCGCATCATGAGGTAGTAAAAAATCTCATTGAAAAATAAAATGATATAGAATATAATTATAGCTAGTTATAAATTGTGTCATGAAACTTGATGAGATAGAAACAGACTTGATTAAATGATTAGGAAAATGGATAAACTCTAATGACATGACAAATACTTTATAATATATTGATATGCTAGGTAGGTAATATCAATATTAAAATTTGAATAAGTAAACATAGTGAAGAGGAGAGTAAGCTTAAAAAACTTTCAAAGAGAGCTTCGGTAGCTGAGAAGAAGCAAAGGGACTTAAGTTGAAGATGGCCTCGGAATGGTGCACCGAATCTACTTAGGTAGTTAGGCTGCAACAGGTTCGCCTGTTATAGCGATAGGGTATTAGTATATATTTTAGGTTAAACAGTTTATAAGATAACATATCTTATACGATAGTATACTGTATAAGAGAGCATACTTCTTATAAGTATAAAGACCTAGATTTATAGAAGTACTTGATGAGGTTTATATCGTGAGGTATAAATGAAATAGAGTGGTAACGCGAGTATATAATCCTCGCCTCTATAACAACTTAGTTATGGAGGCGGGGTTTTTTGATGTAAATTTTTACTTAGAAAATCTATAGAATAGGAAATTGCTTCTATAACAATTTTACGGCTATAAAGATTTTTAAAGATTTAGGACACTAGAGAAACTTATTAGGCTGAGTAGAGTAGGACTTAATATGCAACGAGCATAGTTAAAAATAGGGTTTATTTCTGATAATAAAATTTATTTGAACAATGGTTAGTAGAATTTTGCAGATTAGGGCACGTGAAATCACACAGACTATTAGTTAATAGAGTATTCACTTTTAAAAGAAATGAATGGAAACAAAAACAAAAGGAGAGATAAAGATGAGTAAACCAGCTTATTATATTACAACACCAATTTACTATCCAAGTAATAAACTTCACATTGGACATTCTTATACAACGGTTGCAGCTGATGCAATGGCTAGATATAAGAGACTTCGTGGCTATGATGTTATGTTCTTAACAGGAACAGATGAACATGGTCAAAAAATCGAAAGAAGAGCAGCAGAAGAAAATGTAACTCCACAACAATTCGTTGATAACATTGTAAAAGGTATCAAAGAATTATGGGAAACAATGGACGTTACTTATGATAAATTCATCCGTACAACAGATGAAGAGCATAAACAAACTGTTCAAAAAATCTTCAAGAAATTATATGACCAAGGTGATATCTACAAAGGTGCATACAAAGGTCTTTACTGTACACCATGTGAATCTTTCTTCACAGAAGTACAATTAAAAGATGGTAAATGTCCAGACTGTGGTAGACCAGTAGAAAAAGTAAAAGAAGAAGCTTACTTCTTCAAGCTTTCTAAATACCAAGACCGCTTAATCGAGTACATTGAATCTCATCCAGAATTCATTGAACCAAAAGCTAGACAAAACGAAATGATTAACAACTTCTTAAAACCAGGTCTTGAGGACTTATGTGTATCTCGTACATCATTCAAATGGGGTATTCCAGTAGAATTCGATACAAACCACGTTGTATATGTATGGCTTGATGCGTTATCAAACTATATTTCAGCGCTTGGTTATATGCAAGAAAACGATGAGCGCTTCCAAAAATTCTGGCCTGCAGATGTACACTTAGTAGGTAAAGAAATCGTTCGTTTCCACACAATCATTTGGCCAGCAATGCTTATGGCACTTGATCTTCCACTTCCAAAACAAGTATTTGGTCACGGATGGTTAGTAATTAACGGTGGTAAAATGAGTAAATCTCAAGGTACAGTAGTAGACCCTAATGTACTTGTAGAGCGTTACGGTAGCGATGCAATCCGTTACTTCTTACTTCGTGAAATTGCATTCGGCCAAGATGGTAACTTCTCTAACGAAGCATTAATCTCAAGAATCAACTCTGACCTTGCAAATGACCTTGGTAACTTAACATCAAGAACAGTAGCTATGATTGAAAAATACTTTGGTACACTTCCTACTGAGCAAGAAGGTAACGAGTTTGATGCAGACGTTCAAAACGTTATCAAAGAACAAATTGCTAAAATGGAAGCAAACATGGAAAAATTATTCTTCAACAATGCCCTTGAAGATATTTGGGTAATCATCAGAAGAATGAACAAATATATTGATGAAACAATGCCATGGGTACTGGCTAAAGATGAAGCAAACAAAGCTAAACTTGCAGGTGTACTTTACACATTAGCTGAAGCAATCCGTATTGTCAGCATTATGATTGAACCATTCATGCCAAGAACACCAGAAAAAATCTGGGCTCAATTTGGTATTGAAAGAGGCGAATTAACTGCTTGGGATTCAATCCACAACTTTGGTACACTTCAAAAAGATTTAACAGCTAAAAAAGGTGAGAACATGTTCCCACGTATCGATAAAGAAAAAGAATTAGCAGTACTTGAATCTCACGCTAAGACAGTTGAAACACCAGCTGCTAAAGAAGAGAAAAAGGCTGAAAAATCAGCTAAAAAAGAAGAAGTAAAAGAAGTAAACGAAATCTCTGAAATTACTATTGATGACTTTGCTAAAGTACAGCTTAAAGTTGGTGAAGTTATCGAATGCGAAAAGGTACCTAAAGCTGACAAGCTTTTAGTATCTAAAATCAAAATCGGTGATGAAGTAAGACAAATCGTATCTGGTATCGCAGCATATTATAAACCAGAAGAATTCGTTGGTAAAAAAGTAGTTGTTGTAACAAACCTTAAACCAGTAAAACTTCGTGGTATTCTTTCTCAAGGTATGGTACTTTGTGCATCTGATGACAATGGAAATCTTGTAGCAGTAGGACCACTTGGTGAAATGGTAAGCGGTGCAGAAGTAAGATAGTTTATAGAAATAGAAATTTATATAGAGTTCTATACGAAATCCTATATAGAAAAAGAATCCCCTCGTCAAGCACTTAGGCTTGATGAGGGGATTCTTTTAGGTTACAAGTTACTCTGAAGACATAGCATGGTTTATGAATGTTAAAGAATGTAAATAGAAACTTTTTCTATAAAATAAGTACTAGTGTTATAAGCTGTAAAAATAGTCGGTATTACTTTTTAGGTTTGAATAATATTTAATTTTCGACAAAATATATAAAGAAATAAGTATAATCGACCGATAAATAGATGAGGTTTCATATAGTTATTTAAATAAAGGGGGAGATAGCATGAACACAGAACATATTATTCAGCAAAGTAGGAATGAGTCAGATAAACTAATGCTTAAGATGTTTAAGGCAGTGCCTATTTTTACAATAGTTGATTTGCTTTTAATTTTATTAGTAAAAGGAAGGTTAACATTGATAGAAATTCCAATTGCAGTAGGAATATTTATTGCAATGATTCCTGTTTTATATTATAAATACTCAACTGACCGTAAACACTTTTTCATCATAAGTATTTTATGTGTGGAGGGGATTACATTAAGTATTTATATTAGCTCATGGTTCTATGCAAGTTTATTACTTATTGTATCTTTATTGGTGTGTACATTATATTTAGATACAAAAGTTATTAAGCGTATGCTAGTTATTAAGTTACCACTGCTTATTTTAGGAAATTATATGAGTCATAAAGTAAATTCAGATTTTGTTTTTGTAGCAAATCAATCAACATTTATTTCAACATGTGTGTATTATATGTTGCAATTTGTTATTATAGGATATATCTGTAGCTATGTGTCAAAGAAGACTACAGGTGTGCTTGACACCTTCATAGATCAAAATGCAAGCTTAAATACTTTATTAGATAAAAATTATGAGAGTACAGAACGTATTAATCAAACGATTAATAATCTATCAAGTAATATTGGTAAAAACTCTATGGGTGTAGAAACGATTGCTAAATCTAGTACCAATATTTCAGTAAAAGCTCAAGATATGTCTCACAAAGCTTGTGAAAGTAAGGTGGCTTTTGAACGTATTAGTGATGAGATTCAAGATACCTCTAGAAAATCAAATGAAATCTTTGAACTGACTCAAAATATGAGTGAGCTGACTATTAAAAATAAAGGGAATATGCAAGACTTAGCATCTCAAATGAATGAGTTAAAATTAAAAAATCAAAGTTCTAAAGTACAATTTAGTGAACTTAAAGAGACAACTTCAGAAATTAGTCATGCACTTAAGATTATTAATGAAATATCTGAAGAAACTAATCTTATTTCCTTAAATGCCTCTATTGAAGCAGCTAGAGCAGGCGAATCTGGAAAAAGCTTTGCAGTGGTTGCAGCTGAAATTAAAAAGTTAGCTACACAAACAGCTCAGTCAGTAGAGTATATAGAACAGATTGTAAGAAGAGTAGATACAAGTATGGAAGCTTCAGTGGAAGCTATCACACATACAGATGAGATGATAGAACATAATGTAGAAAAATTAGTCGTTGCATTACAGGACTTTGATAAGATGGTGGAATTCCAAAAGAAAGTAAGTGACAAAATTTTTGAATCACAAAAGCTGATTCAAGGATTAAGAAGTCATGTGACAGAAGTAGCTGAAAGTATAGATACAACAATGCAAGATAGTAAGGAAACTTCTAATAGTATTATGGAAATTTCTGCTATACTAGAGGAAATGAGTCTTGGACTCAATGAAATCAGTCATGATGCAAGAGAAGTACAACAGTATTCAAATGAACTTGTAAATGTACAATTAAATTAGGAGTTATAGAAGTCGTATGAAAAAGAAATATATGAAGTATGGCGCATTAGGCGCCGTAGTTGTAGGTGGAATAATTGTTTGCAGTGCATTAGGTGGTCAAGTATTAGACCATTTAGCATATAGGCCAGAAGATGCAACGGTATTAGATTTATCTTTGCAAGATAATGAGTTTTATATTGATGAAGCAAATTATGCTGAAACAATGCAAGAGATCATCTTACCATATCTGGAGCAACACCAAACAACAGGTTATTTAACAGCTGAGGATGGTGTACAAATTTATTATGAGCAATATTTATTAGAGGGAGCAAAAAATCATGTAGTCATTTTACATGGTTTCACAGAGTCATCACATAAATACAGGGAAGTGATTTATTACTTTATGCAGGAAGGCTATTCTGTATCCATTATGGATCACAGAGGGCATGGACAATCTGAGCGTGAGGTAGAAGATACAAGTAAGGTACATATTGATGATTTCGATATTTATGTATCAGACTTAAAAGCTATGATGGATGAAGTCATTGTACCAAGTACACCAAATGTAAACTTCTTCCTCTATGCTCACTCAATGGGTGGCGGAATTGGCTCATTATTCTTAGAGCAATATCCAGATGAATATTTCACAGCAGCCGCGCTCAATGCACCAATGATGGAGATTCATACAGGCTCAGTACCAAAATTTATAGCAAATGCCATTGCTAACTTTATGAATTTTATTGGGAAGGGTGAAAGTTATATTCTAGGACAAGGTCCTTATGAAGGGATTTATGAACATACCTATCCAACCTCAAGTCAGGCAAGGACAACCTATCTAGAGGGACTAAAGGCATCTGATGAAACATTGCAATTGAATGGTGGTTCCTTCACATGGCTCAAGGAAGGCTTTGAGGCAACAGAAGAGATGCAAGAAAATGCAGGAAAAGCAACGACACCAATTATGCTATTCCAAGCATCGGATGATACCTATGTACTGCCAGAAGGACACTACATCTTTGTAAATGGCGCACCGAATACGGAGCTTGTATTTGTAGAGAACTCACAGCATGAGATTTATTTATCTAAGAATGAGATTATGGTGCCGTACTTTAATACGATTTTTGATTTCTTTGAGGAATATGCTGAACAATAAGAAGTAGATATATATGAATATTAACAAACCAGAAAATGAGTTAAGTATCATTTTCTGGTTTGCTTTTTTATGTAGATAAAATTTAACTAGTACTTAGTTTGTGGATAAAATTTCCTTTGATAGTTTTTAACAGTATAAGATTTACTTAGCAAATAGTAATTTTCATATTTAACAACTAAACACTAATGATAAAATCTGATAATCTAAAAAATAAACTCAGCAATAACAGCGAAAAATTCTCTAAGATAATAATTAGGTGTTAAGAAAAGAGAGTTTTTAGAACCAAGTCCGTCCACTTTATAGCCTAATTCATCTGCAATCATTTTACTTCTTAAGATATGAAACTTACTGGTAACGACCATGATTTCGGGTTCTTTTACTAAAGTATCGATAAGCTCGAAAGAATAAGTAAGATTTTCTACGGTATCCGTTGCTAGCTCCTCGAGTATAAGTCGCTCAGGCTCAATGCCTTTTTTGACTAAATATCTATGCATGGCTTCCGCTTCAGTAATGGTTTCGCCAGGCCCTTGCCCTCCTGTTAGAATAGCTTTAGTGTTTGGATATACAGTGAGATATTCATAAGCTGTATCTAAGCGATATTTTAAATCATAAGAAAGCGTTTCACCACGTAACCCTGCACCTAATACAATGAGATAGTCATACTCATTAGAACTAATAAGCTGTGAGCCATGATAAAAGATGCAGCCCTCTACAAATAAGAAAATAGTAATGCACATTGTGAATAGAACTTTAATGATTTTTTTAGAAAAGAAGAAAACATAAGGCTTTCTGAAAGATAAAATAAAGCTTACGGTGGTAATAGTAAACCATACAAACTCCATTCCTACAGCGCCACCAAAGACTAATATATTAATCAAATTAAGTAAGCCAAATATAGATAAAAATCTCCAAAAGTAAATCATATGTACGCCCCTTTCAATACTAAATATGTTTCCAGTATATCGGAAAGTAAGGGGAAAAAGGATAATTATAACAAAAGGTAAGGTGAAATGACAAAATATTAATAATTAATCGATAAGAATGGATGATAAAATAGTAATAGTTAGCAGTTAATGTGACAATAAAATGTTTATTACATAATTAGGAGGAGAAGGATGATTATTAAATTAATTCAACCTAAAATGAATAAACGTCCAATGGATACAGATTTAAAGACAAGGATGGCACCATCATTAGGCATTTTAACTATTGCTAAGCTTTTTGAAAAAGAGCATAGTGTTATTATTGAAAATGAAAACATAAGACCTGTTAATTTGGAGGAAGAAGTAGATATAGTAGGTATTAGTATAACCGTTGATGTGATGCCGGAGGCGATTAGGCTTGCAAAGCAGTTTAGATCAAAGGGGATACCTGTTGTTGCAGGTGGGATTCATATGTATTGCAATATCATCTCAACCAGTAGAGGCTGTCCATTTAGATGTGATTTTTGTTATAACAGCTGTAAGGCCTATGAAAAACTATATGTCAATCGACCAGTAGAAGAAGTAATTGAGGAAATTAAAATGATAGGCAAAAAGCATATTATGTTTATTGATGATAATTTCATAGGTAATCCAAAGTGGACTAAAGAGCTCATTAGGCAGATCAAGCCTCTAAAGCTCAAGTGGAATGCTGCTGTATCTGCTAATATTGGAGATATGCCAGACTTGTTAGATAAAATGGCAGAGTCTGGATGTCAGAGTTTATTTATTGGATTTGAAAGTCTTAATAAGACTTCTCTTGCCAATGTACATAAAGGGCAGAATCAAGTTGCCAAATTTGAGAAACTAGTAAATGAAATTCATAAAAGGGGCATTATGATTAATGCAAGCTTTGTTTTTGGGTTAGATGGGGATGATGAGACAACCTTTGATGAAACATTAAGGTGGATTGTGGAGAATCGAATTGAAACCGTTACCTCGCATATTTTAACACCGTATCCTGGAACGAAATTATATAAAAACTTTTTGGAACAAGGCCGAATTACAGATTTTGACTTAAGTCATTATAATACAGCTCATGTCGTTTATCAGCCAAAGAATATGACCGCTGAGCAATTATACCAAGGCTATATAGATATTTATAAGCAAATTTATAGTTTCAAAAATATCATGAGGCGTCTGCCAAAATCAAAGAAGCAGATTATGCCGTATTTAGCTTTTAATATACTGTATCGAAAATATGGAAAGTTTACAGAGAAAATATGTAGACTCATTAGCTTTGAAAGAATTGGAAGATGGGGAGAATGGATTGCATATAAGTTAAAGGAATAAATACGATGGGAAGCAAACATTCTGTAATTAGTATGGTAGAAGAAGGAAACGACGAATAGTGTTGTCATATGAAAGATTTTATAGAATGTAAATAGTAAGAAAAAACAATAAAATATCGATATAAGTCTATTTTTCATCAGGAATAAATATTTACAAAAATAAATAAAATTGGATATTATAAGAGGCGGCATAAATTTTAGACTAGAAAGGAATTCATATGGATAAGAAGAATGGGGTAGTAGATAAAAATAATAACATGTATAAATTGCATCAAATGTGCATGCGAATAGGATTAATGGTAACACTGTTATTTATCTTTAGCTATTTAAGGGAGTCAGTTGTAGGGGATAAGTCAATAACTAAGATCATTACATTTATAGTCACTTTAGTAGCAATAGATGCAACATGTATTATAATGACGTACAAGATAAATAATAGGCAACACATTAAATGGATTGTCATAGGGATGCCTTTGTTTAACTTTATTCTGGGAGTATTTGCAATCAAATCTCTTATATCAGTATTTGCAGGCTGTGTTATCATTTTAATTTCAGTATTTTATTTAGATAGAAAATTAGCATTTTGCACTACGGTAGGAGTCATTAATACTGTATTCGTAGATATTTGGACAAGAGTATATATTTATAAACAAAATACTCATACAGATTGGACGAATTATATGATATCAATAGCTATTATAGTTATATGTTCTTATGGTGTGAATTTTATTATTGACATCATCAATAAAATGCAGGAAGAAAATGAGGATAAATTAAAGCAACAAATTGGCTATCAAAAAGAACTTTTAGAGGCAGTTATACATACAGCAGAAGTAGTAGATGAAAATACTTTAAAAGTAAGAAATATTGTTAGTACTTTTAATACATCATCTGTAACAGTAAATGAAGCAGTAAATGAAATTAGTTCAGGGGCAATGTAGGTAACAGATAATATCCAGACTCAATCTAATATGACACAGACAATTAATCAAATAATATGATTATTGAAAGTATCAATGAAATCTCTACTATTAGTGAAGAAACAACAGCATGTGCTGAGGAAGCAAGTAGTATTTCAGTAAATAACCTAGAGTATGCAAATGAAGCATTTAAGTATGTTGAGGAACTCGTAAGAGTATCTGGTGAGATGAAAGCTTTAACACAATAAGTATATAATGAAACCAATAGAATAAAAGTAATAGTTAAGAAAAGCTCTTAAGATGTAAAAGGAATCATGACATCTTAAGAGCTTTTGTGTCAGCTAATTTGGATGAAAAATTAGATATAGTAGGTATTAGAAGAATAGGCAGATGAGAAGAGTAGATTGCATATAAGTTAAAATAAAAGAAATATCATATCAGTAAAGATTGAAGGTGGATTATCGATAGTGATTATAGATTTGGGTGAATAATTTTAAATAATTTAGAAAATATATTGACAACTAAATACTTCGATACTAGAATATAAATTATACTTCGAGTGAAGAACTAATTAAAGGAGCAGACAAGATGGGAGAACGAGAAGTGAACTTTTTGGAGGATATGCTTTTCAAGTATATTGATGAATTTAAGATTTTATTTTTTCCAGAGCAATGGGCAAATGCCTTTATGGAATGTAGTAAAAATGAAATTTTAGCATTGCTACTGATTTATAGAAAATCTAGTGTGAATATGACAGAAGTAGCAGAATATATAGGCGCACCTCTTAATACGGCAACAGGAGTTATTTCTAGATTAGAGAAGAAAAAGTTAGTAGAGCGTACAAGAGATTTGGAAGATAAGCGTATTGTTAAAATTAGCTTAACGGAGCAAGGTACCTGTTATTTTGAAGAAGAGAAGAAATTGATTATTCGTTATTTCAAGGCACTTATGAGTAAGTTAACTGCTGAAGAGGAACATGCCATTTATAGCGTAATGGAAAAATTTTTGAGTCTTCTAAAGGAAGGGATACCAAAAGAGGAAACACCTACTGTAGCTAAAAAGGTAAGACGAATTACCATTGAGTAAATAAGATAAGAGGGCTAGAGGATTAAAATAATGGCTAGCCCATTTTTTTTAAGAAATACTTCGAACAAGGAACTAATCGGCTTACGAAATAAATTTGGAAAATAGAAAGGGGTTCATATTATGGGAAGAATTATGATTTTTACAGGAAAAGGTGGCGTAGGGAAAACAAGTGTGGCAGCCAGTCATGCACTAAAGGCTGCCAAAGAGGGCAAGAAAACATTAATTGTAAGTACAGATATGGCACATAATCTAAGTGACTTATTCCAAAAAGCATTAGGTAAGGAGCCAGTAGAGGTTTATCCAAAACTTGAAGCATTAGAAATTGATCCAAATTATGAGATGGAAAGGCATTATGGCACCATCAAAAATGCATTTCAAAAAATGATGTTTAATATGGAGAATGTAGCAAGTCAAATGGAGGAGATGGAAGACATTACGGTTATTCCAGGATTTGAGGAACTCTTTTCTCTGATTAAAATCCAAGAAATGAATGAAACAGGAGCGTATGATTTAATCGTTGTAGATTGTGCGCCTACAGGGGAAACGCTATCCTTACTAAAGTTTCCAGAGCTATTTTCTTGGTATATGGAGAAATTATTCCCAATTGGCAAGGTGGGTATAAAGCTTTTTAGACCAATATCTAAAAAAATGTTTAAAATTGAAATGCCAGATAATAAGGCGATGAATGATATTGAAGTACTCTATATACAACTTAGCAAACTTCAGCAAATGCTAAGAGATAGAGAAAGTTGTAGTATTCGCCTTGTAACCATTCCTGAAAAAATGGTGGTGGAAGAAACAAAGCGAAATTATATGTATCTTAATCTTTATAACTTCAACGTAGATGGTGTATTTATTAATCGTATTATTCCAGAAGAAGTACAAGAAGATTTCTTTAAAGCATGGAAAGCCATTCAGGCACATCATATAGAAGAGTTAGAAGAGATTTTTCAGGGGATTCCAATTTACAAGATTAGATGGTATGACAAAGATATTGTAGGAATAGAGGGATTAGAAAAGGTTGTAGAAGAAAGTTTAAAAGATAAAGATTTATTAAAGGTATTAGAGGTAAAGCAAAATGAAATCTTTGAAAAGACAAATGAGGGATATAGCCTAAGTCTATATATTCCATTTGCCAAGAAGGAAGGATTAGATTTAGTGGAGACAACTACAGATTTAGTCATTAAAGTAGGGAATTTTAAAAGAAATATCCCATTGCCATTAGTACTTAGGAAGTATCAAGTAGGAAAAGCAAAGTGGCAGGAAGATCAGCTCATTATATTTTTTGAAGAAAGAAGTGAAGCGTAATGAATAAATCTTTTGTGAAGAAACTTGTTAAAGCTAAATTATTGGAGTATGAAGCGATAAAAGAAATTTTGGGTGATAAAATGCCAGAGTCACTTAAAGAAATGGCAAAAGAATTAGAAAAAGATGTTATGGATATTGCCAAGGAAATAATTTGGGAAAAAATGTCGGAAGGTAATGCCGAGCAAACAACCACTAACAATAAAGAAAACACAAATAGTAAAGCTAAAGTAAATAAGGTGGATATCCAATTTGGGGAGGAATAGATATGAGGATTATTTTATATACAGGTAAAGGTGGAGTAGGAAAAACCAGTATTGCAGCAGCGACAGCAGCAAAAGTGGCAGGAGATGGGAAAAAAGTATTAATCATGAGTACAGACCAAGCACATAGCTTGAGTGATTCGTTTGGTATGAAGTTAGATAAGAAACCCACCTATATCGAAGAGAACTTATATGGTATGGAACTCGACACAGTAGAAGAAAATGAAAAAGTTTGTGGTAAAGTCATGAAGTATATTAAAGCGTTGATGCTACTTAAGCAAGAGGATAGTATTGAAGTGGAAGAGTTATTGGTTTTCCCAGGGCTTGAGGAAATGCTTGCACTACTTAAAATCAAAGAAATATATGATGAAGACGCTTATGATGTACTGATTGTAGATTGTGCACCTACAGGAGAAACAATGTCTCTTTTAAAGTTTCCAGACCTATTTAGATGGTGGATGGAAAAGTTCTTTCCTATGAAGAAAAAGGGAGCTAAAATAGCAAAACCTATTGTAGAAGGAGCTATGAAAATACCTATGCCAGATGATGATTTCTTTAATCAATTTGAAGGATTATATGAAAGGGTAGCACAACTTCAAAAGCTAATCCAGAATAAAGATATTGTAAGTCTCAGAATTGTAACGACACCAGAGAAGATTGTTATTAAAGAGGCGCAAAGGAGTTTTTCTTATCTACATTTATATGATTATAATGTGGATGCGATTGTGATTAATAGAATTTTTCCAGAACAATCTATGACAGGGTACTTTAGCAAATGGCAAGAGTTGCAGCTAGAAGCTATTAAAAAGGTAGAAGAGTGTTTTAAAGGTATACCTATTTTTAAACAAGAACTAGAAAGTACGGAATTAAAGGGATACCAGATGCTATATAAAGTAGGGGATAAGATTTTTGGTAGTCAGAAAGCGGATGATATATTTTTTAGAGAAAAGGTATATGAGGTAAGTAAAGACAAGGAAAATTATATACTGACGATTCATATGCCGTTTGTAGACAAAAAAGAGTTGGGGCTTTCTCAAAAAGGTGATGAATTAACTTTAACCATAAAAAATGAGAAAAGAAGTTTTGTATTATCAAATAAACTACGGTCAAAAGAGATTAGTGGTGCACAATATAAAGATGACTATCTAGAGATTTATTTTAAATAGTCGGCTTATAAGGAGGATAAATAATGTAAAGGCATTTGCACAGTTTGCCTGTATGAGATATCACCCCTAAGTATACTGGAAGGAATGCAGAACTAGATAATGCCTTTTATAATACCTCCTTAGAATATAGGATTTACTATTATCCATATGATTAAACATGATTTTATAGTCAGTTATTATATCTAGTCTGTTATGAATGAAAAATTTAACATTACAATAAGACGAATAAGGTATTGACAATTTGATTTAAGTGTAAGAAAATAGTTGGGTCAAAAATATAAGAAAATAGATGATTTGAGGAGCAGATGGGCGGCTAGACTACCCATTTTGCTCCTTTTTTGTGTGTACTTTTGAAGTTAAATAGTGAATAAAATGATTCATAAGTATTTGCTAGAGGGTACACACATAGCAATCATGTTAAATCATTCATTTAGGAGGCAGTTATGAAAAGTGTTTTTAAAGATAAAGCCTTTTTGAAGACAATGTTTATATTGGCATTACCTATTACATTGCAGAGTTTTATCACATCATCATTAAACTTGGTAGATACAATGATGGTAGGCAGCTTACAAGAAGCTGCTATTTCAGCAGTAGGCTTAGCGAATAAGTATATGTTTATTTTTACCCTTTGCCTGATGGGGATTAATGCAGGGGCAAATGTTTTTATGTCTCAGTTATGGGGTAAAAGAGATGTGGATGGGATTAAGACGTTCCTCGGTGTAGATATTACCGTTGGGTTAGTAGCAGCAGGAATGTTTGGTTCTTTAGCATTCTTTGGACCAGGTATTATTATGAATATCATGTCTGGTGATCCAGAAGTTATTGCACTTGGAGAAGCTTATCTTCGTATAGTGGCACCAAGTTGTATTTTTATGAGTATTACACAAGCGTATTCTACAGCGCTTAGAAGTACAGAACAAACTAAGTTACCAATGTACGGAAGTTTACTAGGAGTAGGGATTAATATCGTATTAAACTGGGCACTTATTTTTGGTAAGCTTGGAATGCCAGCATTAGGCGTATGTGGTGCGGCACTAGCAACAATGATTGCAAGACTTGTGGAAGTGATTTTTGTAGTTGGAGCAGTTTATATAACTAAGAATAGAATTGCAGCACGTTTCAAAGAAATGTTTAACTATAAGCTTTCTACGATGATGATGTACTTTAGAACATCATGGTCAGTTATTGTGAATGAGCTTATTTTCTCATGTGGTTCAGCAGCTTATTCTATTGCCTATGCAAAAATTAGTACTAATGCTTCTGCCACAATGCAGATTTCAGGAACAATTATTGATATGTTCTTCATTTTCTTAACAGGTATAGGAACAGCATCAGCCATTATGATTGGAAATAAAATTGGTGCTAAGGAAGAAGAAAGAGCAAAAGAGTATGCAGGTCATGTTGGTAAGTTAACACCACTTATTGGGATTCTACTTGGAATTAGTTTATGGATACTTGCACCAATTGTACCAACTTGGTTCAATATTCAACCTGAAACATACCAAGATACAGTAACAGTACTTCGTGTCATGGCACTCTTTATGCCACTTAGAACCTTTAATGCGATTATGATTATTGGTGTATTTAGAGGTGGAGCAGATACAACTTACTCTATGCTTGTGCAAGCGGTTACGATTATGTGTTATTCAGTACCACTTTCATTCATAGGAGCCGTTGGATTAAAATGGCCTGTATATATGGTATTCTTACTTGTATGTACAGAAGAGATTGTAAAGATTCCATTTGAATACTGGAGACTTAAATCTGGTAAATGGATGAAAAATGTAGTTAATTAAAGAAATATCACAATAAAACCGAGTATCTATTAAATAAATACTCGGTTTTATTGTGTATAAATATTTAAAATTATTATATATAAAAGTGGAATGTTTATGTATAATGTTAAATGAACAGTACAATTAGTGAAATGAGGTGTGTAAGTGAGAGGAAAATTATTTATAGCAGGATTATTAAGTTTGATGGTGGCGGTACCTAGTTTTGCTAAAGAAACAAAGGCTTTACAGGTACAAGAAGAAATTAGTAAAGAAAAGCAGTTAGTGAATAAAATTTATGCTTTATTAGAAGTTGATAGAATTTCAGAGGAAACATTACTTAAGCTAGTAAAAGAAAAGAAAATTACCATAGCAGAGTTATATGCTTCTAAAGATAATCAGATTTGTATGCTAACCAATAAGTTTGCAACAACCTATGACTCAGATAAAGATGGATTAAGTGATTACGATGAAATTTTTAAATATAAGACCAACCCAAATAAAGCTGATTCAGATGGTGATGGAATTATAGATTCTGATTGGAACGAAAGAAAAGAATATACATATACAGTTAATTACAAAACAAAAATATTTAATTTGTATGATGAAGATAGTCTAGCAATGGCTTTTCAGGATGGGAGGGTTATAAAGAAAACAGATGAATATAGTGAGATTGAGCTTATTGTTTATCCAGAAAATACATATTACGAATATCTGTATGAGAATCCTAATTGGAAAGCAGACTATAGTGGGATGAAGACGTATTTAGAGCCTACAGTTTTATGTAATTGGGATAATCAGATGAGAGAGGATTTAATTAACGAATTAAAACAAAGTGGAATTGATCCTGACCAGTTAACAGATGTTGAATTAGTAAAGCAAGTAACTGCATGGATTGAGAAAAATAATAAGAGGCTATTTACAAATGGATGGGATATCTTCTTACAAGTTGAAAATGGAAAAGTAGTTGAACCAAAGGATAAGAAAATTATTGAAAAAATGAGAAAGGCATTTCCAACAGAATCTTTTCAGCAAATTAGAGATTCTATGATTTTAGGAAAAGAGATGTATTACAATAAGACAATTGGTGAATGCTTAGGTAGTAGTACATATTATGCGACTATTTTTAGAGCATTAGGGATTCCAACTCGAATGGTTGCGATGACCCCTATGGGATATCCTAGACAGATACAACTTATAGATAAAGTGCAACAATCAAGTTATAGAGAGTTACTTAATAAAACTTTGAGTATGCCGGGTTGGAGCAATCATTATCATACACAAGTATATATTGGGAATATGTGGGTTGATGTGGAATATAGTAATGTAGGTAATAATTTTGCTAATGACTATTTTGCTGGATATATTACTTTTAATACTTTTAATGATTATTCACAGTTTGCTGTATTAGCAAATAATTTATGGTATAAGCATATGTTCATAGAAAGAAATAAGAACTTTAGTAGTTGGATACCGTATGAATTATTAGAGGCATATGATTTAGAAGCAGTTCATAGTTTATCATAATAAGATATAAAAGATAAAAAGAGCATGGTTATTATTTTGTAAAAATAGCCATGCTCTTTTGTTATTTGAGTATCTGAAATCGTATGCCATTTATATAGAAGAAACTCCTTCCATTAGATTAGGTTGGGCATCTTTTAGAGTATGAGTAGCTTTAGTATCAACCCAAAGATTATATCCAAGTCCAGCTACAACTAAAATACCGCCAATCACCTTTTGAATTGAGAAGTCACCACTTACAAAGTAATCTAAAACCATACCACCAAATAATTGACCTACAAAAAGTAAAAGTGTTAAATAGAAAGCAGAAATCTTAGATGAGAGATACGAAGAAAGTGTGATAACCCCTACACCAACTGCTCCACCAATATATGCCCACCAACTACCTTGATATGAAGCTGGAGCAAAAAGGGCGAATGTTTCACCACTAATTACGACGAGTACAAGTGAACCTAAAAATCCTGTTAAATAGTTAAAGAAGGTGCTTTGAAATAATCCAATTTTCTCTGAAAGAACAAAGTTCACAATACGAGATAAAACAATAGAAACACCTGCTAACATTGCTAATAAAATTGCCATACTAAACCTCCTTTATATAAGCTGACAATCGTCTAGATAAACGATTACTTAAGCGGATGGGTGCATAAGTAATGGTTATTTAAATCAATTACCATTTAAGCTGGCAATGCCATAATGACGATACCACTTAGAATAATAAGAAATCCTAAGATTTTCTTTGTATCAAAACGTGATACTGGTAATCCAAATAGACCAAAATGGTCAATAATGATAGAGGTCACAGATTGACCAAGTAATCCTAATGCCACTGTTAAAGAAACACCTAATGTTGTAAATGTTGCATTATTGAAAAGTACTGTAATAATACCGATTAAACCTGCACTATACATCCATAGTGGAATGGAGCGTAAGTTTTTGAATTTGGCTTTTGTAAGCAATAGTACTGCTACAACAGCAACAAGTCCAATAAAGTGAATAATGACACTAGAGGCATAGTTTCCAGCAGCTTCTCCAACAATACCATTAGAAGAAACCATAAATGCAAGTAATGAGCCTGCAATTAATGAAAGAAAATAGTACATCATTATACCTCCTTGAAAAATAATATAGTATAAGTTAGCATAGATTTTAACAGTCAAGGTATGACATATGTCATATAAATAAAAAAGTTATAGATTAAATAAGGGCAAGATAAATATAATGATAATAAAAAGAAAATGATGTGTTACCAAAGATTTAAAAGTATAAAGATTTTAGATAAAATAGTAAGTATAAGAAAAAATTACTTGGTAAATAAAAAATACTTTGAGGGAGCGTGTTAGTATGGAAAAAATCAATAACCTCAAACAGGTAAAAAAATACTATTTAAAGTATGAAATGAATCAGTTATTTACAACAGATCTTTTCAAAGAATTTGAACTTATTAAAGTCAATAGATTGGAATATATTTGTCTTCAAGAAGAACCTTTGGAGTATTTATGGTTCTTGGTGGAAGGAAGTGCAAAGGTTGTAAAAGTGTTGGAGAATGGAAAAAACTTATTACTTAGTTTCTATGAGCCTTTTTCAATTATTGGTGATGTGGAATTAATTCAGGCTAAACATACTTCATGTACCGTACAAGCCTTGAGCACATGCTATTTATTAGCATTACCTATTGATAAATTTAGAGCAGCACTTCAAAAAGACATTAAACTCATGAATTTTGTTTGTCAGGGATTAGCTCAAAAATTAGATCATATTAGTAATAATAGTTCCATCAATCTGCTATATCCTTTGGAAAATCGTTTGGCCAGTTATATCAATATGGTAGCAGTGGAACAAGAATCATCAAAAGGAAAAAGATTATTCAATGAAAATCTAACACAACTTGCAGATTTATTAGGGACAAGTTATCGCCATTTACTTCGTACATTAAATCGTTTATGCCAAGCGCATATACTAAGCAGAGAGAAAAAAGGCTATATGATAGTGAATGAAGGTGAGCTTAGTCAATTGGCGGAAGGTTTGTACAAATAAAATTTATAAAAAATCTATATAAAACTATGTGTTTTAGGCGCTAGAAATGGTAACATAAAGTGATAAATATAAAATTAAAAGAGTGATTAATTGCAATAGACAGAAAATTGGAAATGCAATATAATTATTAAGAAGATACAAGACTATAAAATTGTAAATGAAGAGCGAGGGATAAAAGTGAGGTATATTGACCTAACACTTCAAGTAAAAAAGACGAATAGAGTATATAAACAGGCAGAAGTACAAACTAAAAAAGAGATTGTGATGGGACACGTAGGTACACATTTTGATATTTATGGTGATGTACAAGTTCCACTTGATTATATGTTAGCTAGAGGAATCTTATTTGATGTAAGTCATGTTAAAGGCAGAGAAGTTACTTTAGATGATATTGATTTAGATTATGTAAGACCAGGTGATTTTGTTATGTTTCGAACAGGCGCTATTGAAAGGCATCCATATGGTAGTAATTTATATTTTAGCGATAGTACACAGTTTTCATGGGAATTAATTGAAGGTTTATCAATGGAGCGTATTCGCTTTATTGGGATTGATGCCCCTGATTTAAGAAAAGGTCATGAGCATATAGAGGCAGATAAGATTTGTCTTAAATATGGAACATTTGTTTTAGAAAATTTAATTAATTTAAATCATGTAGAACCAAATAAACCATGTAAGGTCATGACAATGTGGTTTGAAAATCCTGAAGCAACAGGTATGAAATGTCGAGTAGTGGCTATGCAACCTGAAGAAGATGATGAAGAATAAAGACTTATTAAAGAAAATGTGTAAGTGTAATGGTGAATTGCATTTACACTTTTTTGTATTCTATAGAGTATAAATTCTAGTGGATGAAAGTATAAAGTACATATTAGCTGAATGAATTAAGAGAAATATTCATAATATCGTTTCTTATAGGCTTAGCAAAAGGATAATATTTAACTTAAAAATGAAGATGCTTTATCTCTAATAAGAGATGATAAAAAGATAAAGGACGGAAATAATAATAGATGAATGACAATATGGTGGTAATATATACTAAAGTAGTTAAAACTATAGTACAATCAGAGTGATTAATGAGGTTATATGATAAGAAGTGATAATCAGGAGGATATGTAGCTATGAGTAGAAATTATTCAAGAGGGGAGTATCGGCTTGGGGCCAAAGATGGTTGGTGTATGCTGATCATTGTATTTTTGTATGGTATTTTATCCTTTTTTCACTTGGGGAATATGGAAAGTCCACAGACTTTATGGGATACAAATACAACGCAAAAAAGTATTACATTAGACTTGGGTAGCAAGCAAGAGGTTGGCTATATAAGACAACTCACTGGACCTAGATTTGGTGACTTAAGTATAGCTATGTCAGATGACAATATAAATTACAGTGAAGTAGCAGTTTTGGAGCAAGATAAAGTTTTTGCTTGGCAAGATGTTGAGATTAATACAAGTGGTAGATATATCAAGATTATGGCGGGGGAAAAAGAAGGTTCTATTATGGAGATAGGGGTCTTTTCGCCGGATAACAGTTTATTACCAGTTATGAGCTTAGATGAGACAAGTCAGCTTTTGGTAGATGAGCAAGAACAGGTGCCAAGTCAAATTAGTTATATGAATACAACTTATTTTGATGAGATTTATCATGCACGTACAGCTTATGAATATACACATGGTTTAGAAATTTATGAGTGGACACATCCACCACTTGGTAAGTTGATTATGAGTATTCCAATTAGACTATTTGGGATGACACCATTTAATTATCGTGTGATGGGGAATTTAGCAGGGATATTAATGCTTATTGTGATTTATATCTTTGCAAAACGCATGTTTAAGTCTACAAAGTACGCTACCTTTGCGATGCTTTTATTTGCTGTAGATGGCATGCACTTTGTGCAGACAAGAATTGGTACGGTAGATAGTTATCTTGTGTTATTTATTATGCTTGCATATTTATTTATGTATCAATACATTTCTTGTAATGCCAATAAAAGTCCTTCAAGGATGCATTTTAATCTATTAGCATCAGGTTTCTTTATGGGATGTGCCATTGCAACGAAATGGAATGGTGCTTACTGTGCTATTGGACTTGCAATTATTTTCTTTGTGAATTTCTTTATACGTAATTATCAGGTTGGATTATCTGGAAAATGGCGTCAGTATAGAATGAAGATACTCTTAGGTTGTTGTTTTTATTTTGTTATTGTACCTATATTAATTTATCTCATCTCATATATACCAGATATGAGGATTAATCCAGAGATTGGTACTTTAAAAGGATTTGTAGAATTACAAGTAAAAATGTTCAATTATCATTCTAAATTAGAGGCGACACATCCATTTACTTCACCATGGTATTTATGGCCATTTGGTATTAAACCACTATGGTACTATAGTGGAAAAGTGGCAGAAGGCTATGTATCGAGCATTACGTTGCATAGTAATCCATTTATATGGTGGACTGGGATTGTAGCAATGATTTATGTTCTAATAAGAGCCATTGCGAGTAGGGAGAAAAATGAAATTTTTATTGTAATTGCAATAGTTACAGCTTATGTACCATATATAGGTGTACCACGCATTATGTTTATTTATCACTATTTTCCAGTGGTGCCTATGATGATTTTGGCTATTGTGGCTACAATTAAGGATATAGAAGAAAGTACGAGTATTCGTCTTGTTATAGGATATAGTATTATTGCAGTTTTAATCTTTGCATTCTTTTATCCTATTTATTCAGGACTAGTCATACCAGAATGGTATGCGAATGCAATGGTTTGGTTTAAAGGAACATGGAAGTTGTTTTAAGATGCTAAAAAATCTTAATATATTTTTAATAGCAAAAGTAGTGGCGATTGGACTTCATCTATAATAAACTAATAAAAACTGTATTTTGATGGAGGGGGCAGCTATGAAACAGAAAAAATATACCTTACTAATCGATCAAGATGATGTATTAGCAGAATATATTCAGGGTGTAACGAAAGCTTATAATGAAAAATACAATACATGTATTTCAGCAAGCGAATGTGTTTCGTGGAATTTGTATCAAGTGTTTGGTACAGAAGTAGATACAGTTATGCATGAACCAGAATTATTTAAGAAATTAGAACCAGTAAAGAATGCAATTGAAGTTTTTGAGCGTTTATATAAAAGTGAGTTGTTTGAAATGTACATTGTAACAGCAGCAAATCCAACATGTGTACCAGCTAAGGTAGAATGGCTCAAAAAGTACTTACCATTCTTCCCAGTAGATAGAGTGATTTTCTGCCAGAGAAAGTATATGATTAAAGGTGATTTCTTACTTGATGATGGAATGCATAATATAGAAGAATTCCAGAAAGCAGGTGGCACACCGATTATTTTCGAAAGACCTCATAATGAATTTAAGGGAAAAGGGATTTTAAGAGTAAAGGATTGGTTAAGCTTTGAGAAGCTTATTATGCAGATATGCTATCCAAAGCAGGTAGAAGAAGATGTAACTGAAACAGCTATATAGCATTAAAATTAAATAGAGTCTGTTGGACACATCTTATATAAAAGAAATAAGTAGAAATGGAAGGTAAAGCAAAATGGTTTTACCTTCTTTTTTGTGCAAGAAATTTACTATATAATAAAATTTTTATTACAACGAGGAAAAACGGAATTGAGTTTGATATAATCGAAAGAAGATATAAGGCTATATTGTTTAAATAAAGAAAAACATAAGATGAATTAATAAAATAAGGAATGGTGGAGAGATAATGAGAATTAAAAGATTTATTATAGGGACGGTAATACTATTAATGGTAGTATCTACTCCTTGCTATGCAATAGATAAAGGAGGAGTGAGTCAGGCCATAGAAGGCCCAAAAAGGATGACTTGTTTTGTACCAGCTGAGGGAATAATAGGCAACGGAAATCAAGTAGGTGGGAAGATTGTCATTTCAGAAAAAGAGGCTGGAAACTTACAAAAAGGTTATATAAAGATTAGATTAGAAGGTAATCCATATATTACATATTTTAATGAACCTATTATTGAAGTAGAAGAGGGAGATTTAAAGGTAAAAAGCTGTGGATGGAGTACAGAGGAAGAGAATACCTTTATATTAGAGGTAACAAAGAAATCGAAAAAAGCATCTACAGTAGTTATAAAAGATTTTACTTATTCTATTAATCGTGTGGCACCTGAGGGAATATATAGCGCTATTATTAGTGGTTCAGCGATTTCACCAACTTTTCCAAATGATGAAATAGTGTACCAAGATTTTATGAAGGTGCTTATAAAAGAAACATGTTCTTTTCCAGTAAATCAAGTATCTAAAGAGCAAGAGACAATCAATGGTTTTGTGAAATTCACATTAGACAGTAAAAACTATGAAGTTGATGATATAATAAAACATATGGATGCAGTACCATTTATACAAGAAGGTCGTATGATGATTCCAATTCGTTATTTAGCAGAGGCTATAGGAATAAAACAAGAAAATATTAGGTATAAAGATCAGAGGATTACCATTAATAGTGATAATCAAATTATTAATTTATCTATTAATAGTACAAAGATAGAAATTAATGGGGAAACTACTTCTATGACCACAGCACCTATTATAGTGAATGAAAGAACCTATGTACCTGTATCAGAAATAGCACGAGCATTTCAAATGAAAGTAGAATGGAATAAAGACTTAAAAACAGCAACATTTTATAAATAGAGGATAAACCACAACTTGACTGTGGATTTTGAGGATAAAATGTAAAACAAATGAATGAAATGTGAATAAAAAATGAACTAAAGGAGAGGGAAAAATGTATTTTGACTCACATGCTCACTATGATGATGAGCGATTTGATGAAGATAGAGAAAGTTTAATTGAAAGTTTAAGAGAAAAAGGTGTAGATTTTATTGTAAATGCAGCAGCAGATATGAAATCTTGTCACACAAGCTTAGCATTAGCTGAAAAGTATCCATTTATTTATAGCAGTGTAGGTGTTCATCCACATGATGTAAAGGAGCTAACAGAGGCTAATATTGAAGAGATGAGAAGATTAGCCCAGAATGCTAAGGTCGTGGCGATTGGTGAAATTGGACTAGATTATTATTATGATAATTCACCAAGGGAAGATCAGCGTAAATGGTTTAAGGTTCAATTAGAGCTTGCAAAGGAATTAGATTTACCTGTTATTATCCACAGTAGAGATGCTTCACAAGAGACTTTTGACATTATTATGGAGAGTGGTGTGAAGGAAGGCGTGATACACTGTTTCTCTGGAAGCTATGAATTGGCTAAGGAATATGTTAAAAGAGGTTTTTATTTAGGCATAGGTGGATCACTGACTTTCAAAAATGCTAAAAAAACAGTAGAGGTTGTAGAGGGCATTGACCTTGACCATATTTTAATAGAGACAGATTGTCCGTACTTAACACCTGTTCCACATCGAGGAGAGCGTAATGACTCATCTTATCTTAAATTTGTTGTAGAGAAAATTGCCGAAATAAAAGGCATATCAACGGATGAGGTAGCTCAAGTAAGCAGCGAAAATGCTAAAAAGTTATTCCGTATCAAAGCATAGGATAGAGGATTAAAATATAACTGAATAAAGTGTAAATAATAAAAAGCAACTTTATGTGAAAGTTGCTTTTTATTGTTTTGTATAGTAATACTAAATTTTAGGGTTATAATGAGTAAGATGAAAATATGAATGAAAAAAGTGAAAAATTGCAGTAGATATGATTAAAATGGAAGTATAAAACGATAAATAAGCAGCATAAAATCATAAAATAAAGAAAAATAGAAATTGACAGAAGAAAAAGTAAGCTTATGTTGTTAAATAAATGTTACATAATTATTAAATGCTTTTTTTTCAAAAATAAAAAATGGGATGCTAAAACCCTTGAAAATACGTTGTGTTTTAGAGGGATACAAGCGTTTTTTTAATGTTGATTTTTAAAAAATGTTACAAAAAGCTTGAAAAAATAGATGAGTTGTATTACAATCTTATTTGTAGTTGTAACAAGCTACATAAGTGAATTTAAAACAAATCGTTGTAGTAAAGCCCGATTCACCAGATGAAGTGAGAAAGACCAAGTGCTCTGAAAAGTAAAGATAAAACTAAACTTTTAGGGTAAAAAACTTAAGGAGGATATCATGAAGAATCGAAGTAGAATCGCTTTATTAGTAGGTGCGTTATTTATGACTTTCACAGTAAGTATCGCAGCTAATCAATCGTCAACAGAAATTGTTACTTTAGTTGATGATAAGCAAGTATCACATTATGAAACAAATGCACAAAATGTACAAGAACTATTAACACAGTTAAATGTTACACTAGGTGAGAAAGATATTGTTGAACCAATGCTTGATACAGAAATTACAGACAATATGAAAGTTACTATAGAAAGATGGAAACCTACTGTGAGTCTTACAGTTGATGGTGAAACCGTATCACATAAAACAGATGCAGCAACAGTTGGAGATTTCCTTACATCTTTAGGGGTTACAGTTAAAGAAGGAGATGTAGTTGAGCCGGCTATGGATGAGGCTATTACAGACGGACTTCAAGTTAATGTAAAAACTAAAGAGGTGAAAACAGAAGTAGAAGATAGACCAATGAGCTATTCAACAAAAGTTGTTGAAACAGCAGATATGGACTATGGTGAAACAAAAGTTACTCAAAAAGGTAAAAATGGTGTAAAAACAGTTACATCTGAAAAAACATACCTTGGTGGAGAACTTGTTAATGAAAACGTCTTAGACGTAGTCGTTAAGGAAAAGCCTGTAGATGAGATTGTACTTAAAGGAACTTATAAAGCAAACTCAGTTACAGATGCTTTTACGGGTGAAAGTTATGCCTATAAAAAGGCATATAAGATGGAAGCTACAGCGTACACGATTAGTGATGATGGATGGGGAAATAAGACAGCAAGTGGAATGACTACATTTGTAGGAATGGTAGCAGTTGATCCAAAAGTTATTCCATTGGGGACAAAACTTTATATCGAAGGATACGGAATTGCCATAGCTGGAGATACAGGTGGAGCAATTAAAGGAAATAAAGTAGACCTTTTCTTTAACTCTGAAAGTGAGTGTCGCCAATTTGGTCGTCAGTACGGTCTGAACGTCTATGTATTAGAAAATCAAAATATTGATGTTAAATCAGAGCGAGCAAGCTATTAATAGTAAATAGATGTACTAGTGAGGAGATGTCCTTACTAGTATTTTTTTTGTCTTGCTTTTAGATATATATGAGTAAGTTAATGGCAGTGGTTTTTGGTTTAGGCAAATTAATTTAATCTAATATAAGAGATTTGACATTTAAAAGAATAAATTTGCATAGATAAACAGTTTTGTGATATAACAGTAGAATATGAAAAGGAGAAAATATCATATGAAAACAATGAAAGCGTTTGTAAAGTATTATAAGCCGTATAAAAAATTATTTTTCTCAGATATGTTTTGTGCTTTAACCCTTTCAGGGATTGATTTAGTATTCCCGCTTTTAGTAGGCTTTTTGATGGATGAAGTTTATATACTTCAGGACACTCAACAAGTGACTAAATACATAGGGCTAATAGGTGTAGCGTTATTTGGGATGTATGTAATCAAATATTTTTGTCAGTATTATATTACTTCATGGGGACATATTATGGGAACCTATATGGAATCTGATATGAGAAGGGACCTTTTTGAACATTTGGAGAAGTTATCATTCTCATATTATGATGAAGTAAACACAGGTAAACTAATGTCTTGTATCGTAAATGATTTATTTGATATCTCTGAGTTTGCACATCATGGACCAGAAGACATCTTTATATCAGTGATTAAGATTATTGGGACATTTACTGTTTTGAGTTTTATTAATATTAAGATGACATTGATATTGTTAGGATTTACAGTGGTTATGCTGTATTTCTCTATGTACTATAATCGTAAGATGAAAAAAGTATTTGCACAAAATAGAGAGCGTATCGCTCGTGTTAATGCAATTACTCAAGATTCGTTAGGTGGTATTCGTGTAGTCAAATCATTTGCGAATGAAGAGATTGAGATGGATAAGTTTGATGAAGGGAATAAAGCCTTTGTAGAAACTAAGAAGTCTAGTTATTTTATTATGGGTAAATATCATAGTGGGAATAGTTTCTTCCAAAGTATGTTGTACTTAACTGCTGTATTAGCAGGGGGCTTATTTATTACAAAGGGCGAAATGACAGTTTCAGATTTAACTGTATATATTCTATATATCAATACCTTCTTAAATCCAATTCAAAAATTAGTGGACTTTACAGAGCAATTCCAAAAAGGAATGACTGGGTTTGAGCGTTTCCTTAGCATTATGAATACAAAACCAGAGATTCAAGATGAAAAAGATGCAGCTGACTTGAGTAGAGTTCAAGGAGACATTGCTTTTAGAGAAGTATCTTTTGGGTATGATGAGGAAGATATTTTAAGTAATATCAATCTTCGTATTCCAGCCGGTAAGACAGTAGCATTGGTAGGACCTTCGGGAAGTGGAAAGACGACATTCTGTTCACTGATTCCAAGATTCTATGAAGTGTCTTCAGGAAGTATTTTGATTGATGGAAAAGATATTAAACAGATTACTCAAAGATCTTTAAGAGATTCGATAGGAATTGTTCAACAAGATGTCTATTTATTTGCTGGTAGTATCAAAGATAACATTAGTTATGGGAAACCAAAGGCTAGTGATGAAGAAATTATTGCAGCTGCTAAAAAAGCCAATATCCATGAATTTATTATGAGTTTACCTGATGGCTATGATACTTATGTTGGAGAACGTGGTGTAAGGCTTTCAGGTGGACAAAAACAACGTATTTCTATTGCTAGAGTGTTTCTGAAAAATCCTCCAATTTTAATATTAGATGAGGCGACATCGGCATTAGACAATGAGAGTGAGCGTTATATCCAAAACTCATTAGACGAACTTGCAAAAGACCGTACAACATTAGTCATTGCACATCGTTTAAGTACAATTAAAAATGCAGATGAAATCTTAGTGCTTACACCTGATGGAATAGCTGAAAGAGGAAATCATGATGAACTTTTAGATAAGCAAGGTATGTATGCACATTTATATAACATGCAGTTTGAGGCAGTATAATTAGAAAGAGACTGAGATATTCAAGTAATTGGAATATCTCAGTTTTTTTATGCTGTATTCTTTATAAAGTGTTTAGTTTTTAGGCAAAGAATGGATGATTTGATTAAGAATTAATGAGTGTTTATTGAAATGGTGAACATAGGTAAAGAATATAGAGCTAGAGCATATGTTATAATAAAAATAAATAGTCTAAATGCAATATCCAAGATAAATAAGATGTTAAGAAAATGGATGAATAAAAAGGATATAACAAGTAAAAAAAGATTAATAGAACTTAAGAGATGATACGGATTTAAAAGGATTAATAAGAGTCTAAGACTAATTTAAGAAAGAGGAAGATATGATACAAAAGAAAAGTAAGGTTGTACTGGTGGCGTTATCGAATGCACTACCACTACAGATGAAAGAGAAGATAGAGGAACTGTGTAAAGCACTTAGAGAAATGGATTTAGTGCCTGTTTGTAGTGATTATCTTTATCAGACTGAATCTGTAAGAGGTTCAAAGGCAAAACTAAAAGCAGAGGAATTGGAAAGATTTTATGAGGATAAAACAATTAGGGCAATATTTGATGTTTCGGGGGGAGATATTGCCAATGAAGTTTTAGGTGAATTAAATTTTGATACAATCAAAATCTTGAATCAGTCTAAGGAGAGTAAAAAAATCTTTTGGGGGTATAGTGATCTAACAACTATAGTTAATGCTATTTATGCACAAACCAATCAAACAACCTATTTATATCAAATTAGAAACTTGGTGAGTCAAGAGGCGATTGCTCAGCAGCAGAATTTTAAAGAAAGTATCTTTGAAAATCGTGATAGTTTATTTAGATTTGAGTATAGATTTTTGCAAGGAGAATCTATGGAAGGTATCGTGATTGGAGGAAATATCAGATGTTTCTTAAAGCTGGCAGGCACACCGTTTATGCCAGACTTTACAGATAAAATCCTATTCCTTGAAAGTCGCAGTGGTGGCGTGGCACAAATGATTACTTTCCTAAGTCAGTATAAACAGCTTGGGGCTTTTAAGAAAGTAAAAGGTATTTTGCTAGGGAGCTTTACACAAATGGAACAAGAAACACTTGTACCAACAATTGAAGAATTGGTTGTAGAGATAGTAGATGATCCGAATCTACCTATTGCCAAAACCAGTGAGATTGGACATGGGATGGATTCAAAAGCAATTAAAATTGGAGAAATACTCAAGTTGAGTTAGCTACATCAGATAGAGTAAGATGCTAGGAATTATGTTAGCTATATGATATGATAGAGAAATGAAACAATAAGGAGCGTAACATATGCAAATGCAAAAGATAGGAACAGTGGAAGGAACAAAAGCGGTTATCAGTAAGTATCCTTTTGCCTTTCAAAAGAAATTTGGACAAAACTTTTTAATTGACCCACGTGTATTAGATAAAATTATCGATTCAGCTAATATTACTAAAGAAGATTGTGTTATTGAGATTGGGCCTGGTATTGGGAGTGTAACACAACAATTAATTGAACATGCAGGAAAAGTTATTTCAATCGAGATTGATGACCAACTTATTCCAATCTTAACAGAGCAATTTGGAGACTGTGACAACTTTAGATTAATTCATAAAGACGTTTTAAAAGTAGATCTTCAAAAATTAATTCAAGAAGAATCACCAAATAGAAAAATCAAGGTAGTAGCAAACTTACCTTACTATATTACAACACCAATTATCATGACGCTTTTAGAGAATCAATTAAACATTGAAAGCATTACAGTTATGGTACAAAAAGAAGTAGCAGATCGTTTAGCTTCTAAACCAGGTAGCAAACAATATGGTGCAATTACTGTATCAGTTAACTACTATTCAGACACTTACTTAGTAGCTAATGTACCAAGAAACTGCTTTATGCCAAGACCAAATGTAGATTCTGCTGTTATTCAGCTTAGATTACACGATGAGCCACCTGTAAAAGTTGGTAATGTAAAACAACTATTTAAAATTATTAAAGCAGCCTTCTTATTAAGAAGAAAAACATTACTTAATACTTTAGCAGCACATGGAGAATTAGGACTTGAAAAAGATAAGTTAAAAGAGCTTTTAGATGAAAGTGGTATTGGTGCACAAACTCGTGGTGAAACTTTATCTATCGAGGATTTTGCAAGATTATCAGATTATATTGATGCACATAGATAAGTTTAAGATTAGGCTAGATTAGATTAAAACATAGTCATTAATTTAATTAGCATAAGATAAAAAAGTCAGATTAAGTTAAGAATGTACTTGAGTATAAAGCACATTTGGTAAACTCGGTCTGACTTTTTATTTTTGGAAACATTAAAATTGAAAAGAAACCTATATTAATAGACCTGGGCTAATGGGTTTAGATGTTGACAAATAAAGCTTAAAAAATTATAATGAACCTAATTTATAAACAAAAGATAATTTTTAGATAATGATATAGTGTTTGGATATAAATGAAAGGAGATTTTCGGATGAGTGCTTTGTTGAGTATGGCTAGAGTACCATTTAATGCTTTTTTCTTTAGCTGGGGCTACTTTTCTTTTAGTGCTGGTTGTTTTAGATGCCTAAAAATAATTTAGAGCTTTCAAGCAGAGTCTAAACATTGAATATCTTCTTTGAAATGTAAAGAGATAAGGTCTTATGCTGAGGAAAGTATAAGTCCTTTATTTTTTTATAGAAATAGAGAATGAAAATTTGAGTTAGTAACGAAATGGCTTAATCGTATACTTTTATAAGTATTGATTAAGAACAAAAATAAATGGGGTGAAATGATGGAGTCAGAAGGACAATATACAGGGCTTACAAGAAAACTAAATGTTTCAATTGAAAATTTGTATGAGCACAATCAGCATATCTTATGTCAGATAGAAGAAGGGATTAATTCAGAAATTATTACTTCACCGGTTATAGGCTATCAGGGCGTTCCAGGGGCTTATGGAGAAGAGGCAACTTATACCTATTTTAAGGGGAGATGGTCTAATCTAGTTGCGCATGAATCATTTGAAGATGTTATTGAAGCGCTTCTAGAAGGAAAAATTGATTATGGTGTATTACCAATTGAGAATAGTAGTGCAGGAGAAGTATTAGATACATATGATTTAATCAAAAATAATGAGCTTTATATTGTTGGAGAACAAAGTATCAAGATTCAGCATAACTTGCTTGGATTACCAGGAACAAAGATTGAGGATATTGAGGAAGTTTATTCTCATCCACAGGGGTTAAGTCAGAGCAAGGAATTCCTAAAGCAACATAGTAAAATAAAAACTTGTCCTTATATCAATACAGCTATAGCGTGTAAAGATGTGGCAAATCTAAAAGACCATACAAAAGCTGCAATAGGTAGCAAAAGGGCAGCAGAGTTGTATGGATTAGAAATTCTGAAGTCAAATATTCATTTTAGTAAGAATAACTTTACACGATTCATTATCCTGAGTAACAAAATGAATATTACAGATGAAAGTAATAAAATTAGCATTGTATTTAGTTCACACCATGTAAGTGGGTCTTTATATAAAATCCTAGGTTACTTTGCTCATAATGGACTTAACTTACTTAAGATTCAATCTAGACCATTATTAGAGAAGAAATGGGACTACTATTTCTTTGCTGATTTTGAAGGAAACTTACAACAAGCTAATGTGCTAATTGCACTCAGTCAAATTATGAATCAATGTAGTTATTTTAAGATATTAGGAAACTATGAGCAGTGCGAAAATTAAAGCATACTTGATTTAGCAAAGGAATAAAAAGGAAAGATGCTATAATCAGGAAAGTGTTTACAATAGTATTTAGGATTAGCAAAACAGTTGAAAAAGCGTATAATAGACTTGAAGTTATAAAAAGGATTACATATAATAAAAGAAATTTAGATTATAGTAGGAATTTATATTAGGAGGAGTCGAACAATGAAAGTAAGTGTACACACAGACAAAGCACCAGCAGCAATCGGACCATATTCTCAAGCAGTTGTAGCTAATGGTATGGTTTATACATCAGGACAACTTGGTATGAATGCAGAAGGCGTTCTTCAAGGGGAAACAGCAGCAGAGCAAGCTGAACAAGCAATTCAAAATCTTAAAGAAGTACTTGCACAGGCAGGTTCAAGTATTGATAATGTTGTAAAAACAACAGTATTCCTTGCAGATATCAATGATTTTGTAGCGGTAAACGAAGTATATGGTAAACACTTCACAAAACCATATCCAGCAAGAAGCGCTGTCCAAGTTGCCAACTTACCAAAAGCAGCAAGAGTAGAAATTGAAGTAATTGCTACTATTTAATAACAATAGAAGAAGTGTAGTATGCCTAAAAAGGATGGACACTTCTTTTTTTGTATCTATTTTATAGGATAAGCAAGTTAAGATGGCTATTAATTGAAATGAATTAGATAGCAATATTAAAGTGAATGGCACATTAATAAGATAAAAGTGCATAGAATAAAGAAAATGTGATAGAGATTAAGAAAATGTGATAGAGATAAAATAGAATTAATTAATCAAGAAAACCAATAAAGGATATGAGTAACAATATAAGATAGTGTATAAAATGAAATATGTAATTTAAGATTTTAATAATAAAAATGTGTTTTATAAAAAGGAGAACGAAAATGGAAATTAGTGGACATACAAAAGTAGCATGTTTAATAGGACACCCTGTATCACACAGTTTTTCACCATATATACATAACTTTTTAGCAGAGGAATATGGTGTGGATTTGAAATATACCTGTTTTGATGTGGAACCAAGTAAAGTGAAAGAAGCGTTAGAAGGGATTAAAGCACTTGGCATTATTGGGAGTAATGTTACCATCCCTCACAAAATTGAAGTTATGCCATATTTAGATGAGATTGATAAGAATGCAGCTATTATTGGTGCGGTTAATACGATTCAAAATAAAGAAGGCAAATTAATTGGATACAATACAGATGGCAAAGGTTTTGTTCATTCTGTATTAAATGAAGGATATACTTTGGAAGGCAAACATGTTATGGTACTTGGAGCAGGTGGTGCAAGTAGAGCGGTTGTAGTAGAGCTTGCAGCACATGGTGTAGGTAAGATAACAATTTGTAATAATACCTTGGAAAAGGCAGAAGGATTAGCAGCTCAGGTTAAAGAAAACTTTCCAAATGTGGAGATGGCGACTATACCATTAACAGTTGGTTCTAAAGAATTGGCAGGTGTTGAAGTGCTGATTAACACAACCCCACTAGGAATGAGTAGTAGAAAAGATTTATCCCCTATTGGAGATGAAGTTGTGCCACCAACAGATTTAGTAGTATGCGATATTGTCTATACACCACATGATACCAAGCTATTAAAATGGGCGATGCAACATGATTTAAAAGTAGTACATGGAATAGGAATGCTTATTAATCAAGCGATTGCAAGTTTTGAAATCTGGACGGGTGTACAAGTAGACGCTTATGAAAAAGTGTACGAGCTTCTTTTAGCTAAGGGCGTCATTACACGTTAAGGGTGTCATATGTGTTAAATTCCTCTCATATATATAATATAGAATGTCAAAATGGACAAACGGAGGGGAAAGAACATGTATGTTGATACATTGATTACTTTACAAGAAAATCTTGCTACATATGCAGTTGAAGGTAAAAAAGTTACAGGTCATGTCACCATGAATTCACCTGGAATGATTAAATGCTATATTCAAAATCTAAAAGGACAATCTACAGGTAGTGAATATGCATTATATGCTTTTAGTAAAGCAAAGGATAAAGGAGTTCGCATAGGAAAACTAGGAAAAAATAAAGAAACTAAATGGATGGTTAGTGAGAAAAATGTTCAAAACAGTGGCATTAAATTAGAAGAGCTAGATGCTGTGGCTATTGTAGCTGAGAATGATATGCGAGGTGCAGATACCATTGCAATGGGCTTTAAAAGTAATCGGTATATCATTGTTCCTATGATAGATGATATTGCAAAAGTGATTCAAGGAAAACAAGGCTATAGTGCAAAAGATTATACCTCAACTAATAGCACAAATAAAAAGCTTGTTCAGCCAGACCCTATTGTAAAGGGGAATAATCCGATATCTAAAAATACAAGCACATCAACTACCAAGTATAATCTAAAAGAAGGCAATCAATATGATGGTACTTGTGGGCAAAGTAATACAACCACGAGTAACACAATGGGAAGTGGAGCTGGCGTAGGAAGTAATACACAGGGAACAGGAACTGGTATGGTAAGTAATACACAGGGAACAGGAACTAGTATGGGAAGTAATACAATGGGAACAGGAACTGGTGTAGGAAGTAATAAAATGGGAACTGGAGTTAGTGCAGGAAGTAATACAATGGGAACTGGAGTTAGTGCAGGAAGTAATACGATGGGAACTGGAGTTAATGTAGGAAGTAATACGATGGGAACAGGAACTAGTATAGGAGGTAATACACAGGGAACTGGATCTGGTGTATCAAGCAACACAATTGGAATCGGAGATAATACAGTAGGAACAGGTGGGGAAATTGAATTTGAATACATCTCCGATGGACAAAATGATCAACCAATTAGTGTAAATAATAATAATGCTGGTGCTACCAATCAAACGATAGAGCAAAGTGACTTTACAAAGCAGCCACTCTTGGGAAATGTGGCTCAATCGATTGATGCACAAGCAAGCAATAATCAAGCCATTGATACACAGATAAATAATAATCAAGCCACTGATAGTCAAGGCAATAATATAGGAGAGAGCATAGAAGATACAGAGGCAATACTGATAAAAATTGCTCAGAAATTACAAGAGCTTGAAAATAATCCAGCTATTATAAAAGGGGTTAATTCTGGTATACCAGTTTCGAAAGGTAAAGCTAATCCGGCTAGTGTTGTTAGAGATGATGATACGCCTTTAGATGATATTACAGCTAAAACATCAGAAGAGTTAGAGCGGATTATTGCAAGGCTAAAGGGTGATCAAACGATTACTAATAAGATTAAAGAAATTGAAGAACAACTTACCCAAATTCAAAATCAAGATGAGGAGCCAGTGAGCTCTAGTAGGAGTAATATTGAAGAAAAATTAGAATCTATATATATGGAAAAACAGTTGGAAGTTCAAAATGATTCTGATACACGAGACCTTATAATTGAGGCTGAGAAAAATGAGGAGATAGAAGTAGGGGTAGAACCAGAAATGCTAAACACATCTCCTAGAAATGCTTTAACCTTTATTAAGGCTTGTATGAAAGAGTTTAAAGAAAAAGGTTTTTTAGCAGTTGAAAAAAATAAAAAATCTATAATGGGTGAGCGTAAATCTGTTCAAGATGAAGTAGATTACATTAGTGAAATAGATAAAAAAATTAAAGAAATTGAAGAAAGAAGAAAACAAGAAAGAGATAAACAATAAATATTTAAATATTTTTTGAGACATACTAAGAATAATATAATTATGGCTCTTAATGACAAGTGGCAGCAAATCATTAAGAGCCTATATAGGAAAATAGGTGAAGGAGAATTATGACAACAAAACCAAGTAATTAACTGGTGGCAGGCAGTTTACTTGATACAAGAAAAATGAGTCCTTCATCTTTCTTGTAATCTTAGTATATGTAATCAAAACAAGATTATAGTATAAAAAAATTAGCAAACCATCCTAAACCATGTTTTTAGGATGGTTGTATTTTTTTAGGCGATGGTGTGAAAAAGTAACAGGTATATTATATTGTTAATTTCATTTATGTAAGTTTTTAAAATCAAAAATAAAAAAATCAAAAATAAAAAAATCAAAAATGAAAAATTCAAAAAGATATTGTGTAATATAGTGGTTAGGTATATAGTAATTTTAATTTTACTTCCCTTATGAAAGGATTGGAAACTCAGCCTTTTTATTGCACTATATCTCATGAACCATTATAATGATAAGGATGAAAAATCGAAAATAGTTATATTAAAATATACATTTAACATAAGATAGAGAGGGATATTGAATGCGTTTAAGAAGAGACAATAGAGCAGCAGGATATTTAGCTCAAGATGAAAAAGTGGTTTCAAATCCAGAAAGTTTCAAAGGTAGATGGAATGAATGCTTTGGAAATGACAATCCAATCCATGTAGAGTTTGGCTGTGGTAAAGGTGGATTTATCACAGAGCTTGCTAGAAGAAATCCAGATATCAACTATGTTGCAGTGGAACGTGCAGAAACTGTTGTTTATAAAGCATGTAAAAAAGCTAATGCAGCAGAAGAAGTACCAAGCAACCTTAGATTTTTATTCTTCGATGTAAACAACTGTAAAGAAATCTTTGAAGAAGGTGAAGTAGGACGTATTTACTTAAACTTCTCTGATCCATGGCCAAAGAAAAGACATGCAAACCGTCGTTTAACATATAGAAGTTTCTTAGAAAAATACTCTTTTGTATTAGCCAAAGAGGGAGAAATTCACTTTAAAACAGATAACAAAGGATTATTTGCTTCTTCAATCGAGGAGTTTTCACTTTGCGGTTGGTTAATGAAAAATGTTACTTTAGACTTACACAATAGTGGAATGGAAGACAACATTATGACAGAGTATGAAAAGAAATTCTCTGAAATGGGCTTTACAATCAATCGTTTAGAAGCTGTAAACCCTAAAAAATAATTTAATAAGTTATAAAATAGTAAACGCTTTTAACTAAGAGGGGCATATTAAATAGGTATCCCCTCTTAAATTATGCCTATTTATTGTAGTGATATCAAAAAATCAGAGAAAATGATTTTAAGCAGTATGGAGTAAGTAAATTTAATTATATGATTGATTTTATAAAATGATTAAATAAATAAAAGGGCATAAATATTTGAAGTGATTAATACATATAATAGATGAGATAGGAAAAATCAGAAGAGCTATTTAATCAAAAGCATATATTGCATTAATATGGAAATTATAATAAACTTACCATAGATTAACAATAATTATTGTTAATAGAATATTTTTATACTAGAAAAATAAGGAGGATGCAAATATGGCATTTAAATTTACAGATAGTAACTTTGAAGAAGAAGCATTAAAATCATCTGTTCCAGTAGTAGTTGATTTCTATGCGGACTGGTGTGGACCATGCAAAATGATGTCTCCAGTTATCGATGAATTAGCAGGAGATTATGAAGGTAAAGTTAAAATTGGTAAGGTAAACACTGATGAAAACAGAGCTGTTGCATCTAAATACAATGTTATGAGTATCCCAACAATCATCTTAATCAAAGATGGCAAAGTTGTAGACCAAGTAGTTGGTGCAGTACCAAAAACTGTATTAGAACAAAAAATCAATAATATGCTATAAGATAAGTGGTATGCACAAGCTTAATGATACATGATACTGTTATATATCATTAAGTAAAAAAGACCTATGAAATGAGTTGATTATCTCATTTCATAGGTCTTTTGTGTAATTTAAAGTTAAATACTTCTATAATAGATTAGTCTATTAATTTATTTAGAAGAAGTAGATTTTTTCTTTTTACTATAAAGTAATTTACTGTTTGAGTTGGCTTGAATGCTATATGGATGTGGTGTTTCAATAAATTCATCTGAAATATTACGTTCGTGAAGACGTTTATCAATCCAACGGTTAATGTTATTAAGAATGACTGCAACTAATGGTGAAGCGAAGAACATTCCCAATGGTCCCCATAAAGCACCACCGATTAAGATACCTGAGATAATCCAAAATGGACTAAGCCCAATAGAGTCACCTAAAATTTTAGGTCCAAGTACCAAACCATCAAACTGTTGAAGAATTAAAATGAAGATAGCTACGAACACAGCTGGCATAAATCCTGTAAATAATGTAATAATAATCGCAGGAATTGCTCCTAAAATTGGTCCGAAGTATGGAATCATATTAAATACACCAACAATTACAGAAAGTAAAAGAGCATATGGATTACGTAAGATAGATAACCCAATGAAACAAATAATACCGATAATAGTAGAGTCGATAAACTTACCTACAAAGAATTGAATAAATATTGCATTTCCTTCGGCGCACAGAGCAACTACTTTCTCAGCATGGTCTTTTCTAAGGAGAGAGTAGATTAGCTTTTTACCACCGCGTGCAAAATCTTCTTTTTGTGTAAGCATGTAGAAGGCAATAACAAGTGCCATAATCCAATTATAGAAAGAAGAAGTAATAGAAACAGCACTATCCATAATACCTGAAACAAGACTATCTAACATATCCGCATTTAAGAATCGATGAGGATCAATCATATCAAATAGCTTAGAAGTATCTAGTGCATAAGGTAAAGTTGCAACGCTTGAATTAATGGTATCTTCAATATTTGCAATATGATTACTTAATTGCTCAGTATAATTTGGAACTGCTACAAGAAGATCTCTGATATTTTCTGAGATTTGTGGGATTAGATAACGAATCATCAAGATAATTGTACCGATAATACAAAGATATACAGATACAATCGCTAATGTACGAATTATCTTTTTGGCTTTAATAGATTTAGGTTTTAACCATTTAATGAAGTAACCCTCAAAGAAAATCATAATAGGGTTAAATAAATAAGCGATGAGTAAACCATATAAGATAGGTAGGATGATTTTAACAATGCTACCTAGGAATGCTATGATTGAAGGTGCAATATTATCTGTATTTGAAGAAAAACGATAAAACAGAATAGCAACTACAACAACAAAAATAGCATATAAGGAAATTTTGAAATACTGATTGTCTTTCCAAAAGCTTTTCATTTATACACCTCCATAAAATAAGTATTTTTAAGTATTAATTCTATTTTAGCATACAATATATTTAAGAAGAATAAATAAAGAGTTAAAAAATATGGAATCTATTGTTTGTTTTTAAGAAAGTCTATGGAAAATGAAGATATTTATACATACCAAGAAAAATGGATTGATAAAATGTTAGAACTATAGAGGGTAAATCTTATAAATTATAAAATGTTTTGGAGAAAAAATAAGAAGTTTTGTTATAAAAGAGAAAAATAAGATAGAAAAATACAATAATCAAAAGAAATTTGAGGTGGTTAATTAATAGGAAAACTTTGATTTTACAAGGTTTATGATGAGTGAAGAGATAGTGAAAAATAAAAAAATAAAAAAGTTGAAAAAAGTAGTTGACATATAGCAGTACCTCATATATAATAAATCTTGTCCTTGAGGGAAACAAATAAAAGAAACGAAACAAGAGGCGCAAATAGTGAGCGGGAATGCTGGAATTGGCAGACAGGCTAGACTAAGGATCTAGTGATTGTATGATCGTGAGGGTTCAAGTCCCTTTTCCCGCATCGAATGAAGACCTTGTAGCTTAACTACAGGGTCTTTTGTTTTGTCAAAATATCCATAAGTAAGTATATTGTCTCTTGATAGAGCGATATACTTACTTTTTTTATAGGATTTAAAAATAAAATATATTAGCCAATAGAGTGGCTAGGATAAAGCTATTTGTAAAGGTTTGTTTTTGAAGTGAATTTTTGAAAAGGATAAACTGAAGGCTAGACTTGAATGTTTAAAAATTGCGTTATAATATAGTAGAAACATAAATGCATCCATGAATTCTTTTATATGAGTAAATGCAATAATATAAATAAATATAATTAAGAAGAGGCTATAACAATGCAGGATAGAAGAAACGAAAATAATGAAATGATTTTTGATGAAGAATACGATTTAGAAGGTTTAATACGTTTACTTGACAGCGAAGAAGCAGCTATGGAACTAATGTACTATGATGAAGACGATAATAGACATTATAGAAATAGATATGAAAGATTTGAATGTGACAGAGGAATTAGTTACATTTTAGCTAAGATAGAACGTTACTTAGAAGAAGAATTAGAAAATAGCGTATTTGTAGCTTTTGCTGCAGCTTATGATGGCAAGTTAGCTTTATATGATGGGCGTGCTGTTAAGGAAGAAGATGTAAATTTAGGTGAGCTAGAGCTTGCTCAAGGGATGGTATATGGTGTACTAATTCGTAAAGTGGAAGAAGGTTATAGTTTTACTGAAGTGGTGTATCATGATGGTGGAGAAACAACAAGTTCATGGGCTATGCCAGTGGATGAAGCAGGAATCTTAACAAGAGAATTAGAAAGATTAGTATTACAATTTGGAGAATAGAATTATTAGAAACTGAATACTTTTATAAGTAAATAAGTACAAGCTTGATAATAGAATAAAGTAAAAATATGGGGGATTTTTTATGAAGGCATTATTTGTGGTTAATCCAGCAGCAGGAAAAGGAAGAGGATTGGCTTTAATAAAAAGTTTTGAACCTATTATTCAAGAAAAAATACCATATGAGATTGTCTGTACTGGAGCTAAAGGAGAAGCGACAGAGATTGTAAGAAGATATACATTACAAGATGACTACCTTGTTTTTGCAGTAGGTGGAGATGGGACAATTAATGAAGTAGTTAATGGGATAGTAGGAAGTAAAAGTAGTTTAGCAATACTGCCTACAGGAAGTGGAAATGATTTTGTAAGAAGTCTCTATGAGCAATACACACTAGAAGAATTACTTATAGCATTAATTGAAGGAAAAGATCAAAATATTGATGTGATGCAAATTAATGAGAGGTACTTTTTGAATATCACATCTGTAGGTTTGGATGCAGATGTGGTATACAATGCTTCTTATTATAAGAAAAAGAAGTTTATTAAGGGTGATATGGCATATGTAATTAGTTTGATAAAGACTGTGCTTGGTCCCAAAGGAACTTATGCTAAAGTAATGATAGATGGAAGTTTAGTTTGTGACGAATCCATTTTACTTTTGGCAGCAGCTAATGGCTCTTTTTATGGTGGAGGTATTCATATGGTGCCTACAGCTAAGGTAAATGATGGTTTAGCGGATATATGCTTAATACGAGAAACTAGATTAAGAAAATTATTAAAATTGGTTCCAAGTCTTATAAAAGCAAAGCATACAGAGGCTAAAGAAGTAGAAATTTACCATGCTAAGGAGATTTTGATTGAGGCAAGAGATGGATGTAGAGTGAATATAGATGGTGAAATTGTTTCTTCACAAAAAATAGGCATGAAGGTGATTCCGAATGGGATAAAAGTTAGAGTGCCACATAGAAATTTAATATCATAGGTAATTACTTAATGGAGAAATTTAACATAGAAATTAAAAAGAATAGAAGATATACATATAAAAAGACGAGCACTATAGAAAATATAGTATTCGTCTTTTTTTGTTTTGTAAAATATTGGATATTTAAATCGATATTATTAATAATTTTTAGAGAGGAAATGAAAAAGTTTAGAAATATTGTACATAGAAATGATATGTTTTACAAAAATCAGAAAAAAACTAATGAAACTAAAAAAAAGTTTGCTTTCACGCATTTACATATAAAGATAAATTTTGTATGATGTAAATATAAAAACTGCAAGAAGAATACAAATTTTGGTTATTTATACAAAACATAACTAAAAATAACAAAAACAATGACAAATGTATTGGAGTGAAATGACATGAAAGTATGGGAAAAAATGAATTTACCTGAAGAAGTAAAAGCAATACTACAGAGTCAAGAAACAGTTATCATACCTAAAAGCAGAGAGGAGCTAATGGATTTATCATTAGGTGAAAAATATCAAAAAACATTCCAAGTGGCTTACAATGTAAAAGGTAAAGGCCCAGTGGTAGAAGCAGAAGTTGTAAGATGTAAAAATGGTATTTCTGCTAACTACATGGATATGTACATGAGAAGACGTGATCCTAACTGTATGGTAATTGGAGACAACAAACCAACAGATAAAAGAAAATACAAGGATACATTCGGTACTGAATTTGAAGGTGTTCGTGAAGAAACTTTCGAATGGCTCAAAGAACAAGAACTTATTGTACTTCCATTCTTAGCAGGTGGTAGTCAAATGGGTTATGAAGCTGTTATGATTGGGCCAAAAAATGCAGCATTCTTTGCACTTGCACTTGCTGACTTACAGGCTTTTGTACCAGCATCAGAAGTAAGAGATGGATTCACACCAAAGGCTATCGTATATGTGGCACCACCATTCAGACATACTCACTTTGACGGCAAACAAGTTGTAGTACATAATCGTTTAGAAGAAATCCACGAAGTATTTGCATATAACCTTTACCCAGGTCCAAGTGCGAAAAAAGGGATTTATAGTGCATTACTTGATATTGGAGAAAAAGAAGGTTGGGTAACATTACATGCTTCAACTGTAAAAGTTATCACACCATATGAAAACGTGTTAACAATCATGCACGAAGGTGCTAGTGGCGGTGGTAAGAGTGAAATGGCCGAACAAATGCACAAAGATGAAGAAGGACGTGTACGTCTTGCAACAAACATGGTGACAGGTGATACAAGCTATGTAAACATCAATGCAAAATGTGAACTAAGACCAGTAACAGATGATATGGCAATGTGTCCAAACACAATTCAAAATGACAGCGGTAAATTAGTTGTTATCGATGGTGAAGAAGGATGGTTCTTACGTGTAAACCACATTACAGAATACGGTACAGATCCGTATTATGAAAAAATGTGTATTAAACCAAAAACACCATTAGTATTCTTGAATATGGATGCAACACCAGACTCTACATGTCTTATCTGGGAACATACAATTGATCAAGAAACAGGAAAACGTTGTCCAAATCCACGTTTAATTATGCCAAGAGCATTTGTACCAAATGTAGAAAGTGGTACAGCTGAAGTAGACATCCGTAGTTTCGGTGTTCGTGCACCACTTTGTACAAAAGAACAACCAACATACGGTATTATGGGTATGTTCCACTTATTATCACCAGCGCTTGCTTGGATTTGGAGATTAGTAGCACCACGTGGTTTTGCTAACCCAAGTATCATCGATAATGATGGTGGAATGAAGAGTGAGGGTGTAGGTTCTTACTGGCCATTTGCTACAGGTCGTAGAGTTGACCAAGCAAACCTACTTCTTAAACAAATTCTTGCGACACCAGAAACAAGATACATCCTTATTCCAAACCAACACATTGGTGCATATGAAGTAGGGTTCATGTCTCAATGGATTGCACGTGACTACTTAGCAAGACGTGGAACAGTACAATTTAGAAGAGAACAACTGGTAGAATCAAGATGTCCACTTTTAGGATATTCACTTGAAAGCTTAAGAGTAGATGGAACACATATTCCAAAAGTATTACTTCGTACAGAATTACAACCAGAAGTAGGAACAGAAGGATATGATAAAGGTGCTAAAATGCTTAGTGATTTCTTCAAGGAAGAACTGAAAAAATACTTATCACCAGACTTAGATCCATTAGGAAGAGCAATTATTGAGTGCTGCTTAAATGATGGAAGTATTGAAGAATATGATAAATTAATTAATATCAAATTTTAATTAAGAGGATTAAAAACTACCCATTTTTATAAATATGGGTAGTTTTTGTTATATAATGATATAAAAAGCTATCTTATTAACAAAATGTTCACAAAATAGACTTAGAATTGACAATAATCACTGATATTATAATATGCGAACGGAACAGTAATCGGCAATTGATTACAATTGTTATATCGTAAGATATCGATTACATAAGGTGAGATGTTACTTTATTCCCCTAAACTCGAAACTCCCCTAAACACATATAAAGTAACATTGATCCAGATAGCAAACCCTTACAAAACTCTATTTTTACACCATATCCCCCAATATGGTGTATTTTTTTGTTCAAAAGTAAATATCAGAATTAAATATAAAATATGACAAATTATTTAAAACATATTGTATATAATATTAGATAAATAATTATTAACTATAAAATAAGGAGGATTTGAAGATGGCGATAGGAGAAGTAAATATGGCAGATTCATATTTTGATGGAGGATTGCTTCAATATATTGGTTGGAAGATACTTGGTTTTTTAGTAACAGCTTGTACTTTCGGAATTTGCTATCCATGGGCATTATGTATGGTGTATGGATGGCGTATTAATCATACAGTAGTGAATGGTAGAAGATTAAAGTTTACAGGATCAGCAGTGAGCCTATTTGGAAATTGGATTAAATGGCTATTTCTATGTATTATTACATTTGGAATTTATAGTTTCTGGTTAGGAATTGCTCTAGAAAAGTGGAAAGTAAAAAATACAAACTTTGCATAGTGCTCTGCGAATACATAGAAAAGATATGTAAGCATTATAAAATGATATATGGAATAAATGGAGGTCAACGTAATAAGTACGTTGACCTTTTTGTTTATCATTAGACTAAATAAATTGGAGATTAAAGGGAAACACTACTTGGAATACGATATAAGTAATTTTTGTCAGAGTGATTACTAAAAGGAGATAAATAAAATGGTTAAGCAGAGTTGGAGTATCTACAAGAGAGATTTAAAAACGATTTTCACAAATTATGCGGTACTCATCACAATCATAGCTCTTTGTATTTTACCATCTTTATATGCTTGGATTAATATTAAGGCTTCATGGGACCCTTATTCAGCACAGGCTACAAGTCGTATTAAGGTAGCAGTAGTAAATAATGATACTGGTGCAACTTTAGGCAATGAGCAAGTTAATGCAGGTCAGGAAGTGGTAGAGGGGTTAAAGACAAATGATTTATTAGGGTGGAAATTTTTAAATGAGTCTGATGCGATGCAACAGCTAGAAAATGGAAAAGTTTATGCTGTTATTGTCATTCCAGAAGAATTTTCACAGGACTTAACGTCTATTATTACCAATCATGTAAAGAAAGCAGAGATTAAATATATCATTAATGAAAAGTTAAATGCTATTGCACCTAAAATAACGGATAAGGGAGCAAGTGGCATTAGGGAAACAGTTAGTGAAGAGGTCATCTCCACTATTAGTAGTGTAGTACTTGGCAAAGCTAAGGAATTAGGTGTTGAGTTAGAAGATGTGGTTTTACCAAAACTTGTAGAAGCTAAAAATGGTTTGGATACAGTGATTGGAAAGTTTGATGATATCAATGGTTTTATGGATGAGGCACAAGATGGTTTAACTCGATATGAAACATTTATATCAGACTTAATTGATTACATGCCACAATTAGACCAATTGATTACAGATTCTCAAAATGTTATTACTTCTATGCAGGATTTTATAAGCAATGCTGATAAGGATGTGACTAATTTTGCGCCTACAATCAAAAAGGATATTGGTTTAGTGAGAGATATGAGTAGTGAGATTTATGATGCACTAGATAGCCTAGAATCCTTTATTGTATCTGAAAGTGAAAAAGCGCCAGAAACTGTAAGTAATTTGTTAGTAAAGATAGATGGTTTAGAACAGCTTAGTAATTCGTTCCTAAAAATATTACAAGCGATTAGTAAGTTATCACCTAATAATGAAGGGCTTACTACAACAATTTCTAATATAGAGGATATGCAAGATACCATTAGAAATTTAAGAGGAACGTTGCAAACCATACAAAATCAGCTTGCAAATGGTGGACAAGTCGACCTTTCTTTACTAGATAATGCAAAAACAGTATTAGAAGATGTACAAGATATTACATCAGGATTGTATAATCGTTTTGATAGTGATATTGCAGGAAAAATAAATGATATATTTAGCAATGTTGATGTGGCACTAAATGATGAAGATAAGTTTTTGGGGGATGTAGAACAGGCTATGCCAGAGATTCATAGTCTGCTTGAAACAGCTGAGGATATTATGAGCAAAGGAGAAAGCGGATTAGAGAAGATACAAACCATTATGCCAACATTAGAATCGAAAGTTACAGAACTCGCAAATAAAATTGGCGAAATTAATGATAGTAAAGATTTAAGAGAACTCTTAGATTTGCTTAAAGAAGATGTAACAGAGCGTGTACAATTTTTAGCTAATTCTACAAATATTGTGGATGAAACAATTTTTTCTATGGGTAACTACGGAAGCCAAATGGCACCTTTTTATAGTACATTAGCTTCGTGGGTTGGACTTACTATTTTGGTTTCTATGCTTTCTGTAGAAGTGGGTGCAGAATATAAACCACATGAGGTTTACTTTGGAAAGCTTTTAACCTATTTAACAATTGCCTTAATCCAAGGTCTTGTTATTGGACTTGGTGATTTATATTTGCTAAAAATTTATTGCTTACGACCATGGATGTTTATACTCAGTATGCTTTATATAGCACTTACATTTACTTTTATTGTGTATTCGTTAGTATCCATCTTTGGAAATATAGGCAAAGTAGTTGCCATTATTCTTTTGATTTTACAAATAGCGGGTTCAGGAGGCACTTTTCCTGTTCAACTTACTACGAAATTCTTTATAACAATTAATCCTTTTCTGCCTTTCACCTATGGAGTCTCTCTATTAAGAGAAAGTATAGGAGGAATCACAAGTAGTATTCTAACAAGAGATCTGTTTGTGTTGGCATGTTTCATTGCTGGATTTTTAGTGGCCGCACTTTTACTGAAGAAACCTATTAATAAAGCACTTAGTAGATTTGTAGATAAGTACCATGAAGGTGGGCTATAAAAAAAAATAAGTGATGCAAATAAGCAATATAAAGTGAATAATCTAAGATACAAAAAGAGATAATATGACAAGATGTAAAAATAAACAGGTTAGAAAGGATGAAAAAATGAAAAAGTATATTTGTACAGTATGTGGCTATGTATATGAAGGGGATGCCCCTCCAGAAAGATGCCCAATTTGTAATGTAGGCCCAGAAAAGTTCGAAGAACAAAAAGAAGCACTTCAGTGGGCAGATGAACATCGCATTGGTGTTGCACAAGGTGTAAATCCAGAGATTATAGAACAACTTCGTGCTAACTTTATGGGTGAATGTACAGAAGTAGGAATGTATATTGCAATGGCTCGTCAAGCAGATAGAGAAGGCTATCCAGAAGTTGCGGAAGCTTATAGGCGAATTGCTTATGAAGAAGCAGATCATGCCTCAAAATTTGCAGAACTTCTTGGTGAAATGGTTCGTTCCTCAACAAAAGAAAACTTACAACTTAGAGTAGATGCAGAGTATGGTGCATGCCAAGGTAAGAAACAACTTGCAACTCTTGCAAAACAGGAAAATCTAGATGCAATCCATGATACAGTTCATGAAATGGCAAAGGATGAAGCAAGACATGGTTGCGCGTTTAAAGGTTTACTTGATAGATACTTTAGTTAACAGGAGGAAGAAAAATGCATAGTATTAGATGTAGTGTAGAATCATGCTCATACAATAAAAATCAAGAGTGCAATGCACGTGTTATTCAAGTTGGTGGAAAAGGCGCTCAAGAAAGTAAGCAAACTTGCTGTGGAACTTATTTAAACTGTGGAGTTTATAGCAATTTAGCTGAGTATACAGAAGCTAGAGATAATGTTGAAGCTATTTTATGTCGCGTAGATACTTGTGTACATTATGGAAATGACCACTGTACATTAGACAGTATTCAGGTTGGCTGTGGTGAAAGAGTTGATATATATACAGAAACAGAGTGTCAATCTTTCGAAAGACAATAGTATGATTACTTTGTAGTAATAAAGTGCAAGGTTTATGTAAATATGAATAAATGTTATATAAATGTTAACAAAAAATGTCAAAACTATTGACTTTAACTGGTAATTTATGTAATATAGAAACAGATACATTTTCGTTTAACTTTATTGCTTCGTTTAATATAGAAATAAGATTGTCTTAAACCATCATAGTGACATATAGAAAATGTAAAATACGCAAACTCACTCTAAGGAGTAGAGATTGAAGATTTGGTGTAAGAATAGAGAGTGTTTATAGGGGTAGAGAGAGCTGCTTAGTAGGGGAAGTAGCTCTCTTTTTTACTTTCTCGCCTAGAAATTTATGACATATACATAATGAGAGCGTATAATGATTCAAAATAAAAATTTATTTGGGACATAATAAGTATATAAAAGATTATTTTATGAATAAGTATAAGAAGAGATGGTGTAGAGTGAAGGTATATGATTTAGACTAAAGAGAAAGAGATAAAGAAAGGTGATATCAATGATAGAAGATAAGATTGAATCTTGGTACAAAAGAATAGGTAAAAAGATAGGCGTTTTCTTATTAGTAATTGTAGCAATATATGTAATTCTAAGATTACATATTATTGGACTGTTTGCACCATTTATAGTTGCGTGGATTTTTGCAAGCTTACTAAACCCTGTTGTAACTTGGGCATATCAAAAATTTAAGGTGCCAAGAGGAATAGGAACTATTTTAAGTATGTTATCTATCTTGTCGGGATTATTAGCCATCATCTATATAGTTGTTCAAAAATTATGGGAGCAAATTGTTAACTTTACAAAGATGTTACCTGAAATTAGTGATGAAATGATTCATCAATTAAATCACATTGAATTAAATTTGGGAGATAGATTACAGTTAATTCCAGGTGCGTATGCACTTACAAATTTAGATGGTATTATTGAGAAGGTAATAGAGAGTCTAAGTAGCTTTTTAACATCAGTCATTCCAACTATATATGGTGGCATTTCGAAGGTACCTGACATTATTCTCTTTACAATCGTTATGTTTCTAGCTACCTTTTTTATGACTCGTGATTTTTATAATATTAAAGCCTTTGTAAAAGCGCAATTTTCTGATACTATTATAGATAAGATTGTTATTATGCAACGAGGAGTAGTAGGGGCTATTGGAGGCTATGTACGCACTCAGCTTATACTAATGAGTATTACATTTTGTATTTGTTTAGTAGGATTATTTTTATTTGGTATAGAATATGCATTATTATTAAGTGTTATTATTGCAATTATTGATGCATTTCCTGTGTTTGGTAGTGGTACGATTTTAATACCATGGGCTGTATATAACTTAATTGTAGGTCATTATTCAATTGGGCTAGGTTTACTAGGGATTTACGGTATTATTTTTGTTACCAGACAGATTATGGAACCAAGAATTTTAGCCTCTCAAATAGGTGTTTATGCTCTAGTTACAGTAATGGCAGTATATATTGGTTATAAAACAATAGGATTCTTTGGATTGATTGTAGGACCTGCTCTAGTAGTTGTTTTACAGATGCTACAAAATGTTGGTGCATTACCTAAATTTAAACCAGTTAAGAAACCAGAATATGAGGGAGAGTATAATGAGAAGCATACAAGTAACAGAAATAACAAACGCAGTTAAGAGTTTATGTCAGCAGGCAAACTATGATTTGCCGGCTGATATTTTTAATGCTTTAAAATCAGGACAGTCAAAAGAAGTAAGTCCAGTAGGAAAGGCTATTTTAGATGATATTTGTGACAATGCAGAGCTTGCACACAATGAACAGATGCCTATTTGCCAAGATACAGGAACAGCAGTTGTCTTTGTAAAAATTGGTCAAGAAGTGCATATTGAAGGTGGGCTTTTAAGAGATGCCATTAATGAAGGCGTTCGTCAAGGTTATATTGAAGGCTATCTTAGAAAATCGATAGTAGAAAACCCTTTATATCGCAAAAATACAGGAGATAATACACCGGCAGTGATTCATTATGACATTGTAGAAGGTGATAAGCTAGAGATTATGGTGGCACCAAAAGGTGGCGGTAGCGAGAATATGAGTCGAATCTATATGCTAAAGCCTTCTCAAGGTATTGAGGGTGTTAAAGCAGCGGTTATGGAGACAGTAGACTTAGCAGGTCCTAATGCCTGTCTTCCAATGGTAGTAGGAATTGGTATTGGAGGAAACTTTGAGATGTCTACACTTCTTGCAAAAAAAGCATTAACAAGAGAAGTTGGAAGTCATAATGAAGATGAAAGAATGAAAAATCTAGAAGAAGAATTACTTGTAGCAATTAATAAAACCGGAATTGGGCCACAGGGGCTAGGTGGAAAAGTTACTGCACTTGCAGTTCATATTGAAGATTATCCTTGTCATATTGCCTCTATGCCACTTGCGATTAATATTGGTTGTCATGTTAATAGACATAAGAGCGTAATATTATAGGAGGACAAACGAGATGAAAAAGAATATCCAGTTACCATTAAATAGAGAAGATGCAAAACAACTTGTGGCAGGAGAAAATGTGTTACTTAGCGGCGTTATGTATACATCTAGAGATGCTGCGCATAAACGTATGTTAGAAAATAAAGAGGCAGGTATTGATTTTCCGATGCCTATAGAGAATGTGGCAATTTATTATGCAGGTCCAGCACCAGCTAAGCCAGGAGAAGTAATTGGAAGTTGTGGGCCTACTACTAGCGGAAGAATGGATGCTTATGCACCTAAGTTTATGGAATATGGACAAACTGTTATGATTGGTAAAGGGCTTAGAAATGATGCAGTGATTGAGGCTATGAAAAAAGAAGGTGCCGTTTACTTAACAGCTGTAGGTGGTGCAGGTGCACTTCTTGCAAAATGTATTAAGAAAGCAACTTGTATTGCATATGAGGACCTTGGAGCAGAAGCAATCTATGAACTGGAAGTAGAAAATTTCCCTGCTATTGTTACAATTGATAGCAAAGGAAATAATTTATATGAAACAGGAAAACAAGAGTATAGAGAAGTATAAATACTCTATGAAACAATATAGATTAATTAATAAAGAAATCTTGAGGAGAAATAAAAAATTGCAATAGAAGGAGAGTGTATATGGACGAGCAAGAAAATCAAATAATTGATAAAACACAATCATCACCATCACAAAGACCTCCTAAAGGACCTATGAAACCAGGGCTTGTAGCTCTATGTGTTATTTGTGGAACGATTATGTTTTTAGGATTTTGGTTTATTTTATTTGGTCAGTTCTTTGGAAATCTATTTGGAAATATATCACATATAGCAGACAAGAGTTATGGTAATTTTACATATCATGGAGACACAATCGATGTATTTTATGTAGAAGGAACAATTGAATCAGGTGGAACAAGTTATCAACATAACTGGACTTTAAATCAAATAGATGATCTCATGGAGAATGAAAATAATAAAGGTATTTTTCTATATGTGAATTCACCAGGTGGTGGTGTATATGAGTCTGATGAATTATATTTAAAACTCAAAGAGTATAAAGAAGTTACTGGTAGACCTGTTTATGCATATATGGCACAGACAGCAGCTTCAGGCGGACTCTATGTGACGATGGCAGCTGATAAGATTTTTGCTAATCGCATGACTATGACAGGTTCAATTGGTGTAATCATGTCATTAACGGATACAACAGGATTACAAGAACTAATCGGTGTAAAAACAGAAAATGTTACAACAGGCCCTAATAAGGCCATGGGAAATCCATTAACAGATGAGCAAAGAGAAATTTTACAATCTATGGTGGATGAATCATATGATATCTTCATAGATATTATTGTAGAGAATAGAAAACTAAGTGAAGAAAAAGTACGTGAAATAGCAGATGGCAGACTTTATTCATCTAATCAAGCAAAGGAATTGGGACTCATTGATGAAATTGGTACATATGAAGAAGCAATGCAAAGCTTTGTAGACACATATAAATTGGAAGATTGCTACATTCACCATCAAAGTGCACCAGTTAGTATAATAGAAGAGATTTTATCGAGTGTAGAAAGCGGCGTAGATAGTAAAGATGCAATACAAGACTTTGCCGCAATTAGTAAGTATATAGAAACACATCAAACGCCAAAAATAATGTATTACATGGGAAATTAATGGAATAGACATTATAAGCAGAGACTACAAATAAGTAGTCTCTTTTTTACTTAAAAAATAGTTTTATGGCTGTTATTAGTAGATTAAAACTGACAAAAAAATAGTATATATAAAATAAAAGTCCATAATACTATTGAATATAAAAAAGTGAAGTGTTAGAATTTTTAGTATTATAAGTGCAAATGTATGGTAGATTAGGAGGATGTAGGGTGAGATATTTGCAAAAAGAAGAAACATTAAGTTTGGATGAAAAGAAAGCGCTTCAAAGTAAAAGGTTAATAGAAACAGTTAATAGAGTATATGAAAATGTACCATTTTATCGACAAAAGATGATAGATATGGGAATTACACCAGGAGATATAAAAAGTATTGATGATTTAAATAAATTACCTTTTACAACGAAACAAGATCTAAGAGATCATTATCCATATGGATTATTTGCGGTACCTATGGAAGAAGTAGTACGTGTACATGCATCATCAGGAACGACAGGAAGGCCAACAGTAGTAGGGTATACAAAAAATGATATTGACGTATGGGCTGATGCAGTTGCTAGATGTTTGACTGCGTATGGTTTTGAAAAAGGAGATATCTTACAAGTTGCTTATGGTTATGGCCTCTTTACAGGTGGGTTTGGTTTGCACTATGGGGCAGAAAAGATTGGCGTAACAGTTATCCCAATGTCTGGAGGTAATACCAAAAAACAAATTCAGTTAATACAAGAATTTGGAACAACAGCTTTAGCTTGTACACCATCCTATGCACTGTATATTGGCGAAACCATGAAGAATATGGGAATTGATCCTAAGAGTACCAATCTGAGACTAGGAGTTTTTGGAGCAGAGCCTTGGACAGAAGAAATGCGTGAACAGATTGAAGAGCTATTGGGGATTAAGGCAATGAATATTTATGGATTAAGTGAAATTATGGGACCAGGCGTTGCTTTTGATTGCCACCATAAGGATGGCTTACATATTAATGATGATTTGTTTGTGCCTGAAATTGTAAATCCACATACACTAGAAAATGAACCATATGGTACTGAGGGGGAGCTTGTATTTACATGTATCAAAAAAGAAGCATTACCGTTACTTAGATATCGTACACGTGACCTGACTTATTTAGATAATACACCATGTCAGTGTGGTAGATCACTTGTGAGGATGGGCCGTATCTCTGGTAGAAGCGATGATATGCTTATTATCAGAGGGGTTAATGTATTCCCGTCACAGGTTGAAAGTATTATCTTGAAGATTGCAGAAGTGGCACCGCATTATGTTCTGATAGTAGACCGAGTGAATAACTTAGATACGTTAGAAGTATGGGTTGAAGCAAAAGAGGGAATCTTTACAGATACGATCAAGACACTTGAGCGTGTGGAAAAACAGATTACAAGTGAACTATTTAGCTTACTAGGCCTTCATGTAAAAGTAAAATTAGTGGAACCTAAGACAATCGAAAGAAGCGAAGGTAAAGCCAAACGTATTATTGATAGAAGGCAAAAATAAGGAGGTTTCATATGATTATTGAACAAATTTCTGTATTTATAGAGAATAAATCTGGCAGGTTAGATGAGGTCATGGCAATCTTAGGAGATAATAATATCAATGTATCTGCACTATCGATAGCAGATACGACTGACTATGGAATTGTAAGAATGATTGTAAGTGAGCCATCAGAGGCTATTAGATTATTAAAAGAGCAAGCATTTTCAGTAAGGATTACACCTGTTATTTGTTGCAAAACCCCTAATAAACCAGGTGGGTTAAAAAAAATGCTGGGCTATTTATCAGCTGATGGCATTAGTATTGAATATATGTATGCTTTTTCAGTCGGAGAGGATGCGTGCATTATATTAAAAACGGAAGATTGTGAGGCAACTATTGCATCATTAGAAACTCATCAAATGGAACTTGTTTCTGCAAATAAAATTTATCAAATTTAACTAGATAGACACTACAGAAGTTGTAGTGTCTATTTTTTTGTCTAAACCTTATAAAAAATTGTCTTAAATATTGAAAATATTATAAAATAGTTTTAAAATTATGACTTGATGATATAATAGGATTAACAAAATGTCGAAAACAGGAGGTATACACAATGACTTTTTATCGTGAAGGCAAGAAATGCAACTATTATGAAGTAATTGAAACACTTAGTACCTTGGTTAATAAAGAGATTTTGGCACAGCTAGAGGAGGAAGAGATTAATAGGTTTTTCTTACGAATCATAGATTTTACAAAAGAAAATATTGAAAAATATCTTAGTAAGTTAAATTATAAAGTAGTTAATTTAAGACAAGCCCTTTTAACTTTACAACAACTTAGTATTGTTACAAAGTATCCTATATGGGAACAAGCAATAGAGTTTGAAGAAAAAATTAAACAGGGTAAGAGTAAACATAATGAAATCATAGATTTTATGAGTGACAGTTTACTGCATGCTATGAAAGAATTAGATATGAATTTAAATAAGTAGATTAAAATATGCAGAATAGAGAAAAAGTGGGAATATTCAATAAAGGTAAGTGCTTACATATATAATACTAGTAAGAAAAATAACTAAAATAAAGCGAAAAGCTATTAAAAATTTATCAAAAAGATAGAGCATAAGAAATAAACTAACTCACTACTTTAGATAGTGAGTTAGTTTATATTAATTACTTTTTTGAAGCGTAAGTGTCAACTTGTTAATAGTATCCATAATATTACCAGAAAGTACATTTAGGAGTTCAGGATTTTCACTCATTTTTTCTACTTTCCATTTAGTATCTTCTAATACAACGGAGACAGGGACATGCTCAGTAGTGACTTGTGTGCTAGATTTGATATCTTCAATTACAATTTCATCTGCTTTGGTCATAATATCTTCATCATTTTTTCCATCATAAGTCATGGAGATTTCGGTTCGGATATAGTCTAGGAGTGTTGTTTCAAAAGCTTTGCCAACATCATAATAAGTCATGGTGAGGTAGACAGTAGCTTTGCTTGAATCTTGTGAATCAGGTTGAGTGGATTCTACAGTATACGTAAAGTCGGCTAGTTTACTAAAAAATTGAGTTGCAGTACTAGGTGATATAGATTCTATTTGATTTCTAAAGTTAGCCATATTATCTAGATTCTCAACGTAGTTAGCTTTGGCACTTGAAAAGTCTTCATGTTGTAAATCTTTTAGAAAATCAGATACAGCTTTTTCAGGGGAATTAGTAGCTTGAGATGAGTTTGATTGGGCATTATTTTGAGATTCACTTTGAGTTTGATTTTGAGAGTTCTTTTGCGTTTGGTTACAACCAGTGAGTAAAGATAGTAGTAAACTGGATATAAGAATGCACGTAAATAATTTTTTCATAATGACCTCCTATGTGAGTATAGTTTGATATTAATATTTACCAATTAGAAGAAAGTTATGAATGAGTAGCTGAAATATGTAATAAGGTGAAGATTAGAAAGAAACTATTGTGAGAGAAAAAATATAAAGATTAGTATAAGAATCTAAAGGAGGATAAAAATGAGACATAAAAGAGAAAAAACAAAAATAAAAATAAAAAAAACTACATCCATTAAAGCGAAATTGATTATCTCATATGTAGTACTAGCAACTATTCCACTTCTGATTGTTAATAGTATTTCTAGTAAGGGCTTTAAGAAGAATTTGAGAGATACTAGTATGCAGCTTACTACACAAATGGTAAGACAGACTAATACAAATATTGACTATTTCGCCAATGATGTAGAGAAGAATGTTAATAAATTCATAATGAATAATTTAAATGATGGAAAAAGTAGTCTGCTTAATAATTATGAACAGGCTAATAATCAAATGGAAAAGGCTAATTAATTATCAATAATTAACCAACAACTGATAGGTATTAGTGTATATGAAGAAAATATAGAACATGCAGTTTTGCTGACGGAAAAGGGAGAAGTAATTGGTGCATCAGGTATTTTAACAGAAGAACAAGCAAAAAATATACAAAACCTAGGTATCACACAAGGAATTTGGTATAAGGATATCAATTTTAGTAATGATATGCTTTATATAAAGCCTATTAAAAATAGTATTACAGGAAAAAACTTTGGATTATTAGTATCAGTCGTTAAGCTAGATTTATTAAAACAACAAATTGAACAGATTGAATTATTTGAAGGAGCAAAGATTTATGTAGTGGATAATGAGGCGAATGTATTATGTACTACTACTGAAGAGACTATGGGAAGTGATGTTTTGGCATTTGTTTCAGAAGGGCGAGATTTGGCAAATGGTATTATTGGACAAGAGATGGTAGCATATGCAACAAGTAATTGTAGCTGGAAAATTGTCGTAGAGCTTGCGGTACAGAGTTTAACAAGTTCCATTGTAGCATTAAATAGATTAGTGTGGCTTTTAGTAGTATGTGTTGCCGTAGTAGGGAGTATAATCGGTTATTTAGTATCCAAAGGCCTTAGTGATTCTATTGGTAAATTGGTAAAAGCAATGAAACAAACAGAAGATGGAGATTTGATAGTGCGGGTACCAGTTCGAGGAAAAGATGAAATGGCTAGTTTATGTAATAGTTTTAACAATATGATTTTTAATATCCGTAACGTGATTGAGCAGACTCATGGAGCAATAGATGTAAGTTTACAAAGTGGAGAAATGCTTAGTGAAAGTACCAATCAATCTGTAGAAACCTTTACACAGCTTGCAATTTCCATTGGAGAGATTACAAAGGGTTCAATGATTCAAGCAGAAGAAACACAAAATAGTACAATGGTTATGGGAAAACTTTCTGAAAGCATTCAGGAAGTAAGAAAAAATACACAAACATTATTTGAAAATACAAAAAATGCTCGTTCCACTGTAGATTATGCAACAGAGAGTATAGAGGGGCTGAATAAATCTATGTCTTCTTCTTTGAGGCTATCTGAAAAGATTAGTCAAAGTATTATAGATTTAGGGACAATGACAAAAAGTATTGATCAAATCATGGGATTCGTAGTTGAAATCAGTGAGCAGACGAACTTACTCGCACTTAATGCAAGTATTGAGGCTGCTAGAGCTGGTGAGTTTGGAAAAGGTTTTGCAGTAGTAGCTAATGAGGTAAGGCATTTGGCAGAGCAATCTAAGAAGTCTACAGAAAGTGTAAGAATTACTTTAGAAGAGATAGAAAAACAATCTAGTAATACAATGCAGCTTGTAACTGAGGCAAACCAAATTTTTAATAACCAAGAGATTGTAGTAGGACATGCTTATGATGCTTTCAAACAAATTATTGATATGCTAGTAGAAATGGATGGAGAATTAGAAAGAATTAACCTAAAAGTAATAGATATGCAAAATATTAAAGAAGCTATGACTGGCAGTATTGATGGAATTAATATAGTTACAAGTGATAATGCATCTGCTACAAAAGAAGTTAATGTCCTAAGTGAAGAACAAAAGGACGTTATGTATAGCTTATCCAAGATGGCGCAGCATCTATTGGATATTATGCAACAACTTGATATAAGTATTAAACAATTTAAAATATGATGGTTTGATAGAGCAAGGTATCTTAGGTGAGAAGTACAAAAAATATGTTTTTATGGTAGAGGAATTAGGAAAAAGATATAAAAATATACACTAAATGATGAATTTACGGCATAATAAACTTAATATTAAAAAAATTAAGACAAGTTGTTATATCAGGGGGATACGATGAAGAAAGAGCTAGCCAGCATAGGGAGAAAGAATAAAAATCTAGCAAAGGCAACATTTGATTTAAAGTTAAAAAAATTTCAATTTAAAAAAGCTACTAAAGTAGAGAACGAAGGAAAGAAAAAAGAGGGAGTAAGTTCACAATAAAAAATCGTATGGTTATTTCGTATTTTTTATGTGTAGCAATTCCATTAGTTATCGTTAATCTATTTTCATCAGTAAACTCTCGAAAAACATTAAAAGATACAAGTAGTCAACTAGCAACTGAGATGATAGAGCAGGCTTGTGCCAATATATCAACATATGCAGAAGAAATGGGAAAGTTTTCAAATCGTATTATTGTTAATGAATTGAACGCAACTGGCTATAACTTAATGGATCAGTATTCAACACTTGGTAAAAAAGGGACAGAAGGTAGATTAGCTAAACATAATTTACAGACTAATATTAGAAATCAATTATTATATTCTTTGGCGCTAGACAATACGATTAAAGAAATAACATTAATATTTAATGATGATCAAGATATTATAATGACTTCTGACCCGTCCTCTAGAAAAGAATATTTAAGTGAAGAAGAAGTGCTTGGATTTTTAGAATACGAGCAAGGTAATTCAATCCAATGGATTACTGATTTTCCAGGGTATGAAGGATATATTTTTATTACGAGACAACTTCATAACGTAAAAAAAGGGAAAGTATTAGGTGTCTTTATTGCAGAAAGTAATATTTCATCTTTAGAAGAACAAATCAAAAATATTGAGCTTTTTGATGGTTCAGATGTCTTTTTGTTAGATCAAAATGGACAAGTTTTATGCTCAACAGAAGGTGCAGTGTTGAATGAAGAGGTCAAAGCTTTTTCTTTAGGTGAAGCTGAAGTTGCAGAGAAAGAGATTAATGGAAAATTGATTACATATGCAACAAGCACCAATGGCTGGAAAGTAGTTGCAGAAATTCCGATTGAAGTATTAACACAGGCAATTGATAAAGTAAATTACTTTAACTGGATATTAATTATAGTAAGTGTAATTATAGCAGTAGCAGCTGGCTATATGATTTCACAAAGTATTGTGATCTTTATTGATAAGATGCGAAAGATTATGAAAGAAGCAGAAACAGGAGATTTAAATGTTAGAGTTGAAGTGAAGACAGGGGATGAACTTGGTGAACTCGGTGAGAGTTTCAATCATATGGTAGATAATATTAAAGAGCTTGTCAAAGAAACACAGTCTACAATAGATAATGTTTTAAATGCAAGTAGTATTTTAAAGAGAAATACAGGACATTCTATAGAAACATTTAATCAATTAACCTTATCTATTGAGAACATTGCTGAAGGGTCTAACTCGCAAGCAGAAGATACACAGAATGGTGCAGCTATGATGGAGACACTTTCTGAAAGTATAAGAGCAGTTATGCAAGATACAAAAGAGGTTTATGTACAATCAGAAGGTACAAGAAATAAAATAGAAGAAGCAAGTGACAATATGGAGCGACTCAATAGAGCAATGGATTCCACAACTGCAATATCAGCAGAGATTAGTGAAAAAATTATTTCTTTAAATGAGCTCACTAGAACAATTGGTGAAGTTATGAAATTATTAGATGATATCAGTGAACAAACGAACCTCCTTGCACTCAATGCAAGTATAGAAGCAGCTAGAGCAGGTGAAGTGGGTAGAGGCTTTGCAGTTGTAGCTAATGAGGTAAGAAATTTAGCAGAGCAATCTAAGAATTCTACTAATAATGTAAGAAGTACATTAAATGAAATTGAATTAGCAGCAAGCCAAGCTGTGGAACTAGTTAAACAGTCAGGAGAATTCTTTGTGGCACAAGAACAGGCAGCAGAAGAAACCAAGAAGTCGTTAAGTGAGATGATTGAAGAATTGATGATGATTAATAAAGGCATTAATCAAGTTAGTGAAAGAAGTAATTCCATGGATGAATTAAAAAATCATGTTGGAGAAAAAATCGAAAACATTACTACTGTTACCGAAGAAAATGCGGCTGCTGCTCAGGAGCTTAATGCTTTAGGTGAAGAACAAAAAGCTGTAATGGAACAACTTTCACATCTAGCAGATGAATTAAATACCCAGTTAGAAGGATTAAGTGGTACAATTAATCAATTTAAGATATAAAAGTTATAGATTAAATGAAATGAGTAGGATGAACAGATAAAGATTACTAAAGTTTAGTGAGCAGTAGAACTAAAAATAGGAGTAGAAATAAGGAAAAATGCACCCATATAGAATTAAGTATGTCATATGGGTGCATTTTTGTTGGATAATATTAAATCTTTAGATTTATGTAGATGAATAGGAAGGAAATAAAAAAAACCTAGGTTTCAGGGGGAGAAACCTAGGTTGAGGGGGGATTTAGCGATGTACCTCACACTTGGTACGATAATATTATGAACAGAAACAGAGAGATATATACACATGAAATAAAATTTTTTTATTTATTTAGGATTTAAATACTATATAATAGATAGAGAAGAATCGAAGTAACGTTATGAATTAGGTCATACATTTAGAGGTGGTGATAAGAATGATTTGTAATAAATGTGGACAGACATTAGGTGAAGATGTAAGGATATGTCCAATTTGTAAAAGCAAGCAGCAAATAGTTAATTATGAAAAGTGTAGTTATAAGCCAAGATCAAGAAAAGTAGCAGGAATATTGCAGATTTTGTTTGGGGGATTTGGCATTGGACGATTTTATTTAGGATATAATCGTATTGCACTAGGTCAGCTATTTACATTTCCTATTTTCTTTATTGGTGGGATATGGGGATTTATTGATGGAATATTAATTCTATGTGGTCAAATAGAGTGTGATGTAAATGGTGTGCCAATAGAATAATTGAGATTCAATGATAAAGAAGTTATTTACAAAGATAAGATAAGATAAGATTACATAAAAATAAACAGAGGATGCAGTGCATCCTCTGTTTATTTTTATAATGAAAAGTTTTCATAACGCGCGAGTACATCATTGATTTTTGAAATAATACAGATTCCTTCTTCATAAGTAACTTGTTCATTAGGTAAAAAGGTATTTTCGTCACGTAAACTAAGGATACCTGATTGTATGCAGAATGAAATAGCCTCTTGAACAAAAGTAGAAAGTGAACCAATATCAGAGATTTTATCTGCAGTAGGAAGTGCAGTAAGTTTAAATTGCTTAAAGAATCGATAGATACTAGATGCAAGTTCTGCTCGTGTTATAGGTAAGTTTTCTGTATCGATAGAAGGTGTTGTATAATGAATCATTTTATCAATAGGTTCATTATAGGTACCTAGTGTTGCACCATGTAATAATGTTAAAAACTCACGTTTTGTAATGGCAGTTGTATAGTTATGAGAAGAATTTGTAATCCATCCCTTATCTAATGCTTCTTCGATATATGGCTTTGCCCAATTAGAATACGTCAGATTGGTTAAATAACTTATCTCATTTTTATCTGTTCCTAGAGAGAAATTGGTTGAAGCATAGTCAAAAAGCTTATTCATATCTTGAAACTGTAAAGGTGCATCTGTACGCATGACAACACCAATAAAGTCCATATCCCCATAAGTGGCTTTAGCTACTAAAGTACGACCAGCAGGTGTATGATAACCTGTTTTAGTAGCAACAACATGTTCATTATAGTATGGACTATCAGGATTAAGCAGCGCTGAAGTATGTTTAAGAGGAATAACTTTTCCTGTATTAATGGCTGTGAAATTATAAGTTAATGTACCTGCAATTTCACTCACAATAGGATTATCAAAGGCTGCTTTTGTGATACGAGCTAAACTAGCTGGAGTCACATAGTGATTAGAATCATGATAACCATGAGGATTGACAAAATTATAATCCTTTGCACCTGCTTTGGCAGCAAGGGTATTCATATGACTTGCAAAAGCAGAGATACTCCCAGAATCTGCTAACGCCAAATCATGACAAACAAAATTATCAGATGCCATAAGAACTGCATGAAGTCCATCGTATACGGTATATTGAGTTCCTACTTCAATACCAATTTGACTACTATCAGAAGGAACTTCATTTACGGATTCTTGAGATTTAGTGATGATTTGAGTCATTGGTAAATCAGATGCAATGGCCAAAGCAGTAAGTACTTTAGTCGTACTAGCAGGGTAAAAAGTCAAATACCCATTTTTAGAGTAAAGAATAGTATTTGTGTTTGTCTCTATTAAGAATGCACCATCAGCACTAAGCTCAGGTAATGGAGAGGCAAAAGTAACATTACATATTAAAATACTCGAAACTATAAAGTAGAGAAATCTACGGAACATTAAGAACTCCTTTCAAATAAAAAGTACATATTCATTTATTATATAACAAGCTGAGATATACATGCAATTCATCGAGAATAAGTGAAGAATAGAAATGTAAAGATTACAGATAGTCAGATATAAAAATTAATTTATCTATAAATAAAATGGAAAAATGTATAATAAACAGAAAATGGACCATACTTTAGAAGAATATAGAATGTAAAGTTTGAAAGGAGATATAGATATGATGATGTATCAATCATTGGAAAATTTTTCATTACGTAAGATCAATTACGTAAAAACAAGGACAACCATTCTAAAGACAACTGCAAATTTGCTTAAACAAAAAGAGTTTGCAGACATAACAGTAGATGAGATTTGTCAAAAAGCACAAATTTCTAGAGGAACATTTTTTAATTATTTCTCAACTAAAGAACATATCTTCCATTATTTTATGCGCATTTTTACAGTTAAAATTGCCCTTAGAATGCAGAAATGGGATGAAGATATGAGTTTTGAAGAAAAACTCAGTACTATTTATAAATGGTTTTTGGAAGAGAAGGAATATAGCAATTTTATTGGTAGCTACATTAACTTTATTTTAGCTGTAGGAGAAGAGGCGAACGAAATGAAGTTAATTGATGCGGAGTTTGTATACTTCTTTGGTAATATTAAGGAAGAAGAATATCCATATTACAATGAATTAACGTTAAATAAACTTTTTGTGGAGATGTGTAAAACAGCCAAAGGAAAAGGTGAAATTACGTTAGATTATGATGAGAAAGAGTTAAGTAGTTTGGTGGTAGGAGAAATTGCAGGTGCATATTTAAGTGACCATATTAGTACAAAAGAAGAACATCTTCAAGTATTTAATCGTATATGGAGATTATAATAGAAAGGTAGAAGATGAGGAGTAAATGTAAATAGCACAACTCCTCATTTTTAATTGTCATAAATATAAGAAGGAAAAATATATTAGTATATGGAGTGAAAAGGTTGTAAGGTGAGGGGTGAAATAGTATGAGTCATAAGGCCTCAAGAAACAAAAAGTGTTTAGCATTATCATGGAAGCTATTTAAATGGAGAATATTGATTTGGAAGGTATAGGATATGAAAGGATGCTACATTGTGGAGCATCCTTATCTATTGAACTTAGTTTTGAAAAGTGTTAAAATAATAAAGTAATCCATAATTGATTGCATCAATAAAATAAGCACGCGTAGTTGAGCTGGATAGAGCTTCTTAATTCGGATCAGAATGTCGTGGGTTCGAATCCTACCGCGTGTGGTAAAGAAAAGAGAGAAGACTTACCTCGTAATGGAGGTAAGTCTTCTCTCTTTTTTTAGAATAAATATTTATTTACAAAAATGTCTATTAGCAGTGTACCTATTAGACTACAACTAAGCAAAATACAAATTTGAACGGCATTAGCGAAGGTTTCATTTTTTACTTGCCTTAGTTTAAAGTGGTCAATGTGATGTTTGACTGGTACAAATGTAATGAAACTAGCTAAGCAAATCCAAGGAAGATG
>JAGAVZ010000211.1 GCA_017941635.1 Cellulosilyticum sp. | reverse complement strand
TTGGGAATCATTTAAAGAGAGCATCGTCAACAACCTTTCTGAGAGTATTTGGTCGTACTTAGGATTGTTGAAAATGCTCTTATTTTATGCCTGGAAATATTTTAAGAATAGTTTCATGACCCCAACATTTATTGTAGAGCCTAAAATAGCTATTAGAAATGGCTTAAAATCTAAAATAGAAATGGTTTAAGAATAAAAAAATAAATAGTATAATAATAAAAGTGTGTCAATACATCATGAATGATGTGTAATTTTTGGAATATAGTGTTTAGAATTACATATAACTGTAAATCCTTAGAGTAAGTTATAGTTAAGGAAAGATTAAGCTTTATAGATTATACTAAGTATGAAATGATGAAAGCACATGAAATATAGTGAATGTGAAAGGAGATAAAATGTTATTTTCAAGTACATTTTTCTTATATGTATTTTTACCAATGGTACTTGTTATTTACTATGGACTGTATAAAACACAAAATGCTAGAAATAATTTCTTATTAATAGCCAGCTTACTGTTTTATGCATGGGGAGAACCAAAGTTCGTTTTAGTAATGCTTGTATCTATTTTGGCCAACTATTACTTTGGTTTATTAGTTGATAGAACAAGACATACCCCTAAAGTAAAACTTTACCTCTTAACGATGGTAATCTTTAACTTAACAATTATGGGGATTTTTAAATATTTAGGCTTTGTGGTACAAAGTATTAATGATATTGGAGGGTTTGGTTTTACGGTTCCACAAATTGCACTTCCAATAGGTATTTCATTTTTTACTTTTCAAAGTATCTCTTATGTTGTTGATGTTTATAGAGAGCATGGAAAAGTACTCAAAAGTCCACTAGATGTAGGGTTATATATTGCTCTATTCCCACAACTTATTGCTGGACCTATTGTACGCTATGAAACCATTGCAGGTGAAATTCACGGCAGAAAAGAAAATGAAAAAGACTTTGCTGAAGGTATTGTACGCTTTATTATTGGTTTAAGTAAAAAAGTATTACTTTCTAACCAATTTGCTTTAATTGCAGATAAAGCCTATGACTTACAAAGTGCAGGAGACTTAACAATAGGATTTGCATGGTTAGGTGCCATCAGTTATATGCTTCAAATCTACTTTGACTTTGGTGGTTACTCAGATATGGCAATAGGTCTTGGTAAAATGTTTGGTTTCCATTTCAACGAAAACTTTAATTTCCCATACATTGCAAAATCTATCTCTGATTTTTGGAGAAGATGGCACATATCTCTTAGTACTTGGTTTAGAGACTATGTTTATATCCCATTAGGTGGGAATAGAGTAAGTAAGCTTAAGCATGTACGTAATATTTTTGTAGTATGGTTACTCACAGGTATTTGGCATGGAGCAAACTGGACATTTATGGCATGGGGTGTTTACTTTGGAATTATCCTAATTATAGAGAAGTTTACTGGATTAGATAAATTTCTTGCAAAGTCAAAAATTATTGGACATGTGTATACCATATTCCTAGTGTTAATCAGTTGGGTATTATTTAGAGCAAATAGTATTGGTGATGCGATTCGTTACATTGGCTATATGTTTGGGCAATATGATGCACTTTTAAGCAATGATTTAACACACCTTTACTTTGTAGAAAATATCTATATTTTGATTATTGGATGTTTAACATGTATTCCGTTTAGCAAATATGCAAGAGCATTTTATGCTAAAGCAAGTTCTACAGTGCAAAATGTATTAAAGGTAGTTGCAATGATTTTACTTGCAATCTTATTCTTTGTATCTGTATCTTATCTTGTAAAAGGAACTTACAATCCATTTATTTATTTCAATTTCTAAGGAGTATACAAAATGAAAAGATTAAGTTTTGAACGTGTAGGTATTATTTTATTTTGTGCTACTCTTATAGGCAGTGGCATATTGACATTAGGTACAAAAGTAAAGCCTATTGCGAAGGCGACCCTTTCAGGAATTCAAAGTGGTTATGCTTCAAATGGCTTAGGTGGAGCACTTGAAGGTGTCATTAGTGGACTGGAGTCTGGCGTAAATGAAAATGTTTTTGCAAGAACTTCATATATAGATTTATTTGGGCTTACATCTAAGCTTTTAAATAAAAAATATATTATTGAAACAAATATTTCTAATAGCATTGTAAAAGATAATAATGGTCATCTCCAATTTATTTGTTTCCCTGTAGATACACAGCCTTATGTAGATCAAATTGCAGAGGTAAAAGCAGCAGCAGATGCAATTGGTTCACCACTTCTTTATGTACAAACGCCACTTAAGACAATCAGAGATTATGTAGAAATGCCAATAGGTATTACAGACTATGCTAATTCAAACACAGATACTTTTATGGAAGAGTTAGAAGTAGCAGGCATTGATACCATTGATTTAAGAAATAATATGGATAGTGAACATTTAGACTATAGTACTATGTTTTATAACACAGACCACCACTGGAGAACGGAAACAGCCTTTTGGGCAGTAGGTGAAGTGGTGAACTATTTAAAAGAAACAACAGGTATTGATTTAGATCCAAATAATTTCTATACTAACTCAAAAAATTATACATCTGTATTATATGAAGATAGTTTTCTTGGTTCACAAGGGCGTCGTGTAGGAAAATACTATGGTGGTGTGGATGATTACACATTGATATTACCAGACTATGAAACAAACTACACAGTAACAATTAATAAAAGCAATAGCTCTACAACAACAGAAGGAACTTTTGAAGAGGCAATTGTTAAGTATCATCTTTTAAATACAGAAGATATCTTTACAAATCGTTATGCAGCATATTGGGGAGCAGATTTCCCAGAGGTAATTGTAGAAAACCATTTAGCCGATAAAGATTTTAAGGTACTGATTCTAAAAGATTCATTTGGATTACCATTCTCAGCATTCTTATCTACTATGGTGAGTGAAACAAGACTGTTAGACACAAGATACTATGATGGGGATGTTGCACAGTATGTAAAAGAATATAATCCAGATTTAGTACTGTATGTTTATAAATCAATTAACACACAGGCTTAGGAGGAAGAGACTTGATTAAGGTTCTACTTGTAGAGGATCATGTCAAAATCAGTGAAAATATTAGGTTGTATCTCAAAGATGACTTTGAGGTACAACCTGTTTTTAGTGGGGAAGATGCCCTTCTTTATTTAGAGGCATATACCTATGATTTGGTGATTTTAGATTTGATGCTCCCAGGAATGGATGGGATGAATGTTCTATCCTATATTAATAAGAATAATTTAGGTACAGGGGTATTAGTTCTTACAGCTAAAGAAGATTTAGGAGATAAACTCAAGGCTTTTGAATTAGGAGCAGAGGATTATCTAACTAAACCTTTCTTTATGGAGGAGCTTAAAGCACGTATGTATGTTATCTTAAAAAGAATGGGCAAGATAGCAGAAAAGAATTGCTTGGTTTTTAAGGAATTAAAGATGGATTTGGCTAGCAAAAGTATTTCAATTGGTGAAGATAGAATAGAGTTAAATGAACGTCTATATAAGTTACTGGAGTATTTTTTGCTAAACCAAGGTATTTTACTTTTTAAGGAACAGATTTTTGCTAGAATTTGTGGATATGATAGTGATGCTTCTACAGAGATTGTGGAAGTTTATATTAGTCATTTAAGAAAAAAGCTTGTCCAATATGACTATGGGAAATATCTAAAAACAAAAAGAGGTATGGGTTATATTTTGGAAGAATAAAAAAGTCAATGAGTCTATCATTCGATAGAAAATAGAACTCATATGATTAAAAGGTTTAGAGATAAAGCTCATAGATGATATTGATTGAGTATGAGTTAAAAGAGTATGAGGAAATTAATTAGAAAAACATGAGGATGTGAAACAAGTCAGAGGAGTAGTAGTATGAGGAAAGATATTTTTTCAAACACACGTCGTAATATTATGGGGATTAGTATTGGAATTGTAATGGGGACACTACTCATTTTTTCTTGGATGACGCAGTTTGCTTATAGAGAGAGTTTGTTTGATGATGTAGATCAGCAACTTTTAACGCATAAAAATATGATTTTAAATGATATGCATGTGCAATATGAAAATGGTAAGATTGTAGAAGTTGTGTTACCCTCACCATTAGTAAGGGAATTAGTGAATTATGTATGGCATGGTGATCAGTTGGTAAAGGGAAGTCCGCATCCTTATAAAGGAGAACATGAATATCCAGTTTTTCCAGAAGAGAAAAATGGCAAGATTATTTCTATTCATGATGGCGCTTATGCATACCGAGGGATTCAATTTATGAATAACGACTGTAGGGTACAGATTTTACTGAGTATAGATACACAATTAGAATCATTAAAAAGTTTGCAAGAGGCTTTACGGAAGGCATTTTTAGTTTTATTGTTAATTTGTTTTGTAATTTCATTTTATTTGGCAAAGGTTGCACTTAAACCACTGTATAGAGCATATAACAAACAAGCTGCATTCATACAAGATGCTTCTCATGAGATGCGTACTCCATTAGCGGTCATTAAAGGAAAGCTTGAACTAATTGTAAGGAAACCAAATGATACAATTGAGGTACATTATGATGAATTATCTAGTATTATGAGTGAACTGAGTGGTTTAGAAAAATTAAATAAAGATTTATTACTTTTATCTAAGGAAGATATGAAGGGAATTCTAGAGATTCAATCTGTTCAGTTAGACTCTGTTTTTAAAGAAATTACAGAGTTTTATAGTGTACTTAGCGAATTGCATGATTTAAAATTTGAAGACGAAATCATTAGGCCGGAGCTTGAGGTGGAGTGGGATGTAACAAAGGTTAGAAGATGTATGAGTATTTTGCTAGAGAATGCGATAAAATATTCTGATGCCCAAGGTAGAATTTCATTAAAAGTTATACCAGAAGATAAGGGGATTAAAGTGTTGGTTGAGGATACGGGACGTGGCATGACACAAGATGAAATGACACATATTTTTGACCGTTTTTATAGAAGTAAAGAGGTAAGAGCTTTAGGAATTGAAGGCAGTGGTATTGGACTAAGTTTGTTACAATCTCTAGCTTATACAATGGGGATTAAAATTAAAGTAGATTCTGAATATGGTAAAGGAAGTAGTTTTTACTTATGGATTCCAAAGAAAATGTCGAATAAATATATGGTATAATATGGTAATGAGGCGCTGGTGAAATGTGAATTACAAAATCATATTAATAAATCCGAGTAACAATGCTTATATACAATAATATATGAGATATTATGGAAAAGTTTTCATGAATAGATATGCTATAGATGAGTCATACTACTATTGTAAAACCAAACCGAATGAGAGGTGTAGATTATATGAGATATTATAATGGTCGCCACATTCTAGCCCGAGGATTAAGCTACGTAGCTTTAGCAGGAGCTTATCCGCCAAAAAGGTATTAAGTTAGGTTTTATTAGAAGCATATAGGAGATCAGTTACATCTGCGATGTCTGGATAGCCACATTATATGCTAGTATGTATTAACACATAAATATGTATTAATACACACCACAGAATGTCTCAAAGTAGAAATCTATCTGCTTTGAGACATTTTTATGTAGAATATGTCTATAAACAATCTTTATAAAAGTTAGATTTTATAAAGAAAAATAATCTAAAATATTGTATAATAAAAGAGCAAATTTAATCTAATTAGGTGGTTATTCACATGAGAAGGGGTTTAAATTTATTACTGCTGTTAGGTATACTATGTTGTATCCCCATTTTTAGCTATGGGCAAGATACAAAACCTATAGCAAGATTTTGTTTTGAGAAGGCATCATATCAAGAAAATGAGCCTATTTCAGCTATTGATGAAAGCTATAGCCCAGTAGGAAAAGAGATTGTCAAAAGGGAATGGAAGATTATTTTAAATGGTAAGGAGAAAAAAAGTAGTAACTTAACAAGCTTGCTAAGTAATGTAAAAGTTGGACAAGTTACAGTTTATCTTAGAGTAAGAGATAAAAGTGGAATTTGGAGTGAATGGACAAGTCGTAACATTATCATTAAAAAGGCAGAGCCTTTTACCATTACAAGCTTTAAGTCAGAGCAGACAACCTATGGCATAGGTGAAAAATTGCAACTGACCTATACATACAATAATCCAAATGACCTTGATATCAAGAGTCAAAGATGGCGTTATAGAAATTTATCGACTAATGGCAGACTCGTATCAAGTAAGCCGAGGTATTTTAAAAAAACAGGACTTTATGAGATTACTTTGGAACTTCAAGATGAGTGGGGAAATTGGTCAAATAAGGTAACTTGCAAAGTTAACATTTCTAATGAAGTCATTGATCGAAATGGTTATTACTTATTTGAAAAAGGAAAACAAGGTGACCTTATTGATGGTTATGTAGACAAAGATTACAATAGTTTTACAGAAGCAAATATTGTATCGGTAGTAGATATGCCAGGGACACTTATTATGAGTAATTCGCCTGAGAGTCTTTACTCAAGTGGAATTCTCTATAAGGAGACAAGCACAGGCGTAGGTAGATTACTTGTACATCATCAAAATCGTACACAGTATGCCAAAAAGCTTTTGGTGTTAGTTACAAATCCAGGTCAAGAAAATGTAACATTAAAAATATCCAATAAGGCAATTGCAGGACCAAATAGACATATACTACAAACAGGGCAAAAGGCGGTTACTGCTTATTTAAATGGTACAGCAGCTCAAAACTATACCATTAAACCTGGTGAAACGATATGTTTATATGATAGTTCTAATATTAAGTCATGGAAGGCTGAGGAGGTTGTATCAGGAACATTAGATTTTGATAGTTCAGGTACAATTAACTGGCAGGTAGTAGCAATGGATGAAAAATCAGGTTTAGACAATTTATCTAAGTTAAAAGTATTAGATAGAGATGTACATAATAGGGGAACATTTAACGTAATAGAAAGACAATATGTTCTAGACTTAAACAATATTCAAGAAGCCACTAAACTTGTACTTGGTCGAGAAAAAGAAGAGTGGTTAGAAGGAACAGATGCCTTAACAGGCGATACCATGTGGAATAAAGGAAACTATGGATTGCCAATTAAAATTGTGATTCAAAATAATGAAGATATGGGTATTATTGCAAATGCAAGAGGAGGTAATATACTAGGCACATTAAAATGGAATAAGAGCAAAATATTTAATATACCAAATGAAGGTATTTTGAATTCACAGACAGTAGCAGCACTTGTAGGAACAGTACAAGCAAATACAGAAAATGAGATTGTGTATATGTTACCAAATGGTTCATCTGCCCCAATTTTATTTGGCTTTATACCAAAGAGCCAGTGGAAGTAAAAGGAGAGATTAGTATGAAGATTATTTTACTCGTAGACATTCAAGAAGGTTATATGAATGATCAGTTAAAAGGATTACCAAAAGACATCGCGAAGCATGTTAACAATTATGATTATGATTTAGTCATTGCAACACGTTTTATTAATAAGAATGATTCATTACATAAGGCAGATATTCACATTAAATCAATGACAGTATTTAGTAGTAAGGCAAAATTAGTAGAACCAATTGAGCAAATTGCAGATATTATTTTAATGAAGTCTACTTATACAAGTATTACAGATGATGTGAAAAAACTTTTAGATAAAAATAAAGTTAAACAGGTCTATATTGCAGGACTTAATACAGAAACAAGTATCTTAGCTACAGCATTTGATTTGTTTGATAAAGGTATTAAGCCAGTTGTTCTTTCTCATTTATGTAACACAGTAAATGGAGAAGAGATGAATAAAGCAGCACTTAATATTCTAAGAAAAGCTGTTGGTGAAGAGTGCGTATTATAGAATAAAAAATAGCTCCCTATAAGATAGATAAATATTCTAGCTTATAGGGAGCTATTTTTCAGTGCAGGAAAGTTATGAAGTTCATGGAATATGAGATTAATCTAGTTCAATAAGATGTTTATAATAGCGCTTTGGCATCCAATGATTTTGAAGGCGAGAATTTTTGCGAGCAGCAATAGTAGCTGATTGATAATAGGTTTTAAAGAGATCTTCAAAATTATCCTTAATTTCAGCGCTTGCTAAATCTTTAGATTCAGAGGCTGTGAGATAACGAATATAAATATCTTGCTTGTCATAGACCATAGCACACTTTCTTTTTAAGTCATGGATAATAAAGTTTTGATCAGAAAAACGTCTTTTGAAGTGTCCCATCATAAGCGGTAAAACATTATGGTCGGGTTCAATAGCTGCATAAAAGGTAAGAGGGCCAATTTCTTTGAAACGTACAAAGCCATAGAAACGATGAACTTCTGTCCAGACGCGTTTACAGGTGAGATCAACTTGGCGGATGATATCATTATTTTTAGCTAGGTTAATAGTATCTGAATATTTGTAGCAAAGTCTCAAATAGCTTAGTCCGAGTGTTTCAGCATTTTCTTCATCACTTAAATAGAGTTTATAAATATTATCAAGGATATTATAGGAAAGCTTTGATAAGATACTTTGATAAACGCGTTCGGCTTTATCTTCCTGAGTTTCTATTAGCTTGGAAGTAGCAAGTAGTGAAGGCGAGTAAGAGGATTCTTTATAAATGTGAACTTCTTCTTTTAGAGGATAGGCGTAAAAGATAGCGGTTAGATAGCCGCTAAAACTCCCATCATATAAGTAATCAAACATAAATGATCTCCTTTAATATATGAAGTATAAAGTAGCACGCCACTACCTTAAGCTTGAGGTGTTAGCGTGTTTTTACAGCTCGCCTGTTAAGGCAGTAGAAGCATCTTCTAATAAAAGAGCAGAAGATGTAATAGGGTGGCTAATCGGAGTAGTTAAATCATCTTGCAAAGACCTTTGAATTTGAGAAAAGGATTTTGAAGACTGTGTTAAGTGCTTAGGTAAAATAAGAGAAGAGGTTTTACAATTAGAAGAAGCTATATTACTAGAAATGTCATCATTAAATAAGCTAAGTTGTTCATAAGGATTACTTTCTTCTAATAGGTTGCTTGTTTGTGGCATAAGAATGCGGCGAATTTTATCTTCATCAATATCTACCTGGCCATAGTATCTTGTATTGCAAGTAATAAAGTATTGTGCGCGTTTGAGGACAATACCTAATTTCTTTAAATCATCAAATTGGAGAGGTGCAAGACGTCTACTACTAACAATCTTCTTGGCACCTTTTACACCAATGCCAGGTACACGTAGGAGCATTTGATAAGATGCCTTGTTCACTTCAATTGGAAAGAGGTGTAAATTGTTAAGTGCCCATGATGTTTTAGGATCTAGGTAAGTCTCAAAGTGTGGATTTTTCTCAGTAAGTAATTCATTTGCCTTAAAACCATAGTAGCGAAGGAGCCAATCGCCTTGATAGAGTCGATGTTCTCTAAGAGTTGGTGGAACAGAGATATCGGGTAGATTTTTACCTGTATTAACAGGTGTATAAGCAGAATAATAAACTCTTTTTAAGCTATACTTTTGATAAAGCTTTTCGCTAAGAGATAAGATATTTAAATCAGAATCAGGTGTGGCACCAATAATAAGCTGTGTACTTTGACCACCTGGCACAAAGGTAGGTGCTTTCTTAAATTTTTTACGCTCTTCTAGATGAATGAGTTGATTTTGTTTAATATCTTTCATGGGTTTAAAGATTTCTTCTTTTTTCTTATCGGGAGCAAGGAGCTTAAGAGAAGCGTCTGATGGCAGCTCAATATTGACACTCATACGGTCTACATAAAGACCAGCCTCATGAATCAGTTCTTCACTGGCACCAGGAATGGCTTTGAGATGAATATAACCTCCAAAGTGATATTCGGTACGTAATTTTTTAACCACTCTGGTGAGCATTTCCATGGTATGATTGGGATTTTGAATAATAGCAGAGCTTAAAAAGAGCCCTTCGATATAGTTTCGTCTATAAAAGTTAATGGTTAGCTGAACAACTTCATCTACTGTAAAAGCAGCACGTTCCACATCATTGGAACGCTTGTTGACACAATAAGCACAATCATAAATGCAGTAATTGGTCATCAAAATCTTGAGAAGTGAGATACAACGGCCATCTGGTGTAAAGCTGTGACAAATACCCGCAGCAGCAGTAGAACCAAGCTGGCCAGTAGTACTTTTTCTACGAGAACCAGAGGAAGAACAAGACACATCATATTTGGCTGCATCAGATAAGATACGTAATTTTTCTTGAAGCTCCATATAATCACCCTTTTCGTATATTTTGTAGAGTTATTGATTTGTAAATTAATTGGTAAAGCATGAAATGCGTTTGTATAAATAGGCAAGAACATTAAAAGTATGTGGATATTACTTTAAGTCATTTATAGGCCGTGAATAATATTAAGGAACATATATGTAATGTCCATGTCTATAAAAAATAATTCTCGATTTATTGCGAACATATGTTCTATTTTAGCTTATGGTATGTTATAATGCAAGGGGATTGATAGATAAAGCATTTATTTACCAATAGAATAGATTAAGTTATAGAAAAGAGAAAATGGATTAATAAATGCGATATAGAAGTTGAAGTGGACAAATGATAGAAGTAGATGAAATCATCATAGACAGAGGTGATTTAGTGATGCTATAGGAGCCTATCATTGTCCGCTCATTCAACTCAGAAAAAGCAAAGAGAAATTTAGGAATCATTAAGTAAAAATTAGATCAATATACAAGATATAGATAAATAGATTAAGAAATATAAAATGATATTTGTATAAAACAGAGATAAAGGAAATTCATCTATAAAAGATAGAAGAAAGACTAAAAATAAGATAGAATGAATAAAAATAAATAATAAGATAAAAAATGGCACCAAACCAAATGAATAACAAAAAAGGAGCATGGCATGAAGATTAGAAAAATCCAAGAAACAGATTTACAAGATTTAAGAGAACTTTACATAGAGCTTTGTGATGAAGATAGGAGTATAGAGAGTATTCAAAGAGCGTATAAAAGTATTGAAAATAATGAGGCTTACTATTTATTAGGGGCTGAGATAGATGGCAAAATTGTAGGAACAGTTATGGGGATTGTTTGCTTTGATTTAGCTGGTGAGGATAAGAACTTTATGACTCTTGAAAATGTTGTTGTATCACCAGAGTATAGAGGGCGTGGTGCGTGTAAGGCATTATTCCAAGAGGTTGAAAAAATTGCTAGAGAGAAAAATTGTGATTATATTTATTTTGTTTCTGGCAAACAAAGGACAGTAGCACATGAAGCCTATCGTCTTTTAGGTTATGCAGAAGAAGGAGCAAAAGGTTTTAGAAAGCATTTATAGTTTAGTATCTTTAGTGATAGATTATATAGAACAAATAGGGCACAAAATAGAATAAGAAGATTTATGGGAGAATGAATAAACCTACGAGATAGGGGTGTATACTAGAAATATGATGACAAAATTACCAACTCTCAAAGATTATTATGATACAATTAAAAAGTTACCATTGAAAAAGAAATATACAAAAGAGGATTTATTAACGCCAGATTTGTTTATAGATGGTGAAGGAAATATTGAGCTTTATTATGCAGCACACAATGAATGTATTAACAAAGAGGCAAAGATTTTTATGATTGGCATTACGCCAGGATTTGCACAGATGGAACGTTCTATTCATATGTGCAGACAGGCAATAGAAGAGGGTTTAGATTTAGCTCAGATTCCTTACATGTGTAAAAAAGAAGGACGTTTTTCTGGTGTGCTTAGGAAAAATATTGCGCAGATGCTAGATGAGCTTGGGTTAAATCAATACCTAAATCTCGTTTCTACCAAGGCACTTTTTGAAGAAGCGGATGATTTATTGCATACCACCTCGTTAATTCCTTTTCCTACCTTTGTGAAAGGAAAAAACTATACGGGGCATAGCCCAGAGCTTATTAAAAATAAATTCCTAATGAGCTATATGGAAACCAATATGAAGTGGCAAATTGAAATTTTAAAAGATGCACTCTATATTCCAATGGGGAAATGTGTAGAGGAAATTTTGAAAATGTATATTGAACAAGGTAAGTTAAAAGAAAGCCAGTGTTTATTGGGCTTTCCACATCCTTCAGGTGCAAATGTGAACCGTATGAAACAATTAGAAGAAGAAAAAGAACAAATGATGATTAAAATAAGGGCATTTTATTTATAATATAGAAGTGCTAAAGGTTTTATATGTGGTGGCGATGGTGAGGTCGTGCCAATATAAAAAAACATCTTATGATTGCATGAGGGCAGTCATAAGATGTTTTTTTATTGGATTGAGAGTTTATGACAGAGAGATTTTGATTTCATTAAAGATATCACTTACATGTTCTAATCTTTTGGCTTTATAAGCATTAGCACCACAGAAAAGAAGAGCTTTGTTTACATCACCATTTGCTGCTGCAATAAGTGCATTAGAAATACAATAAGGAATAGTGGTAATACCACATTTCTCAAGACAATGATAATAACAAGCTTTATTACCTGGTGGTGATTGAATAAAAGCATTCATAATGGCACGGCCAGGCATGCCTACAGGACTCTTAATAAGATCAATTTCATCTTTTTGTACCTTAAGATAAGTTTCTTTGTAGGCTAAAGGTGCATCACACTCATAAGTAGTAACAAATCGAGTAGCCATTTGGACACCATCACAACCATTTTCAAGTGCGACTTTCACATCTTCTCCGCTATAGATGCCGCCTGCTGCAATCACAGGGACTGATCTTTGATACTTTTCTTCAAAGGGCCTAATAGCCTCTTGCACTTCTTTTACCAAATCTATAACATTTATATTTTTGTTTAAGTCATCTAAAGAAAAACCAAGATGTCCACCAGCTAATGGGCCTTCCACTACTAAACCATCAGGGATGACTTGACTTTTTCGATCCCACATTTTACAGATAATCGTTGCGGCTTTACCAGAGGAAACAACAGGTACAAGCTTTACTTTAGAGGCAGCATGCTGTGCAAATTGAGGTAGATTAATGGGAAGACCAGCACCAGAGATGATTAAATCTGCACCAGCATGAATTGCTGTTTCTACCATTTCCTTATAATGCTTTAAGGCAACCATAATATTGACACCGATAATGCCTTGTGGGGCAATCTCTTTAGCTTTTATGATTTCATTGTATAAGGCACGTTTGTTAGCTATAAGATTATGGGTTAGAAAATCCTTTTCTCTATAACCCACCTGAGCAGAAGAAATAATACCAATCCCACCTGCTGCTGCCACATGTCCAGCAAGTTGATGAAGAGAAATGCCTACCCCCATACCACCTTGAATAATAGGAAATTTAGGGATTAATCCGTTTAAATTTAATGTATATGTCATTTTGCACCTCATTATTTTTAAAAATTTTAAAGCAGAAAAGTTCTCGAAGTAAAAAATGAGTGTGGAAAAGCAGTAATTAGATTCAATACAAATAAATATAAAAATTTTTTTAAAGAAAAATTAGTTTGAATATCAAAGTAAAATAGTTTGATACTCAAAGTATAGAGAGGAATAATTGTATTGTCAATAAAAGTTTGTTTTAAAAAATCAGAATAAAACAGTCTTGACAGTTTATTTGGTCGATTATATACTTTGAACATAAAATAGTTTGAACTTCAAAGTATTTCTCTTGAGGCTTAAAAATTATTTTTGTATATACAAGAAATAACAATGAGTGTGGGAGGAAAAGCATTGCAAGAGGCACACAGATTAATTAATGATTTACTAGTAGATTCATTTAACAAAATTGCAGC
>JAGAVZ010000210.1 GCA_017941635.1 Cellulosilyticum sp. | reverse complement strand
GATTGAGGAAATATATGTTCAAAGAGTTGCTGGATTAACTCAGGATAAGGCTGGAGAAACAACTTTAAAAAGAGTAAAGCCAGCTGTGAAAACTTTATACCACACACAAAACTTCGGAAAATGTTATACTGTAACAATTTCTGATAAACAAGTAAGACAAGCATTCCAAACTGAGGATGGAGTTAAAAGATTAAGCGATGAAATTTTAGCACAACAACACTCAGGTGTGGAGTATGATGAATTTGTAGAAATGAAAAAGGCTATTTCTTCATTCGCTACAGCTTTACCAGCTACAGCTAAAAGAACAATTACAGATGTAACAGATGGGGCTACAGCTAAAGCATTAGTTAAGCAAATTAAGAAAGATATAGCTAAAATGCAATTCAGAAGTACTAACTACTGTAAATATGAACAACACACTAAAGCTGATGATATTGTATTATTTTTACATGTTGACTATGAAAGCGAAATTGATGTAGAGTTATTAGCAAATGCTTTCAACATGGATAAAGCTCAAATCCCAGCGAGAGTTGTGTTTGTTGATGGATTTACAGATACTAAATTAAAAGCTGTAGTTATGGACTACAATGCAATTAAGGTATACGATACTCTTTACAACAACGAGAGCCAACGTAATGCACAAGGTATGTATACAAACTATCATTTAAACGTAGAAAAAATAATTTCATATTCATCTTTATTCAATGGAGCATCTTACTCTACAGGTGCATAAAATCAAGGGTGCTATTAAGTACCCTTTTTTACTTAGGGGGTGATTTATATAATTACACTATACAAAAGATTTAAGTATGATAATAATTATGATTATATTAAAATGTTTAGAACTAAAGATGAACAGGATATATACTTTGACTCTTTAGAACAAATAAAATTATATGACTATGATTATTTAAGAGAGCATGAACCAATTGAAATTAATTTATCCCATGAGTATCTTACAAATAATTCGATAAATTACCTTAAATTTAATAATGGGTACAGGGATGTATATGCTTTCATAGTTGAAAAAAGATACATTAATGATGAGGTTACAGATATCATAATTGAAATTGATGTCATTCAAACATTTATGTTTGACTTTGATATTAAAAGAAGTTTCGTTGAAAGAAAGAAATGTAGTATTGATGAGATTACTGATTTTGATGAGGGGTTAGACTTAGGGGAACATATAATACAAAGTGATACTGTAGTTTTCAATAAAGAGAGCCAATATTTTGCCATGTTCAATGGGTTTAAGAAACAAAAGTTAATATATGATAAAGATAATGTTTTAAAAGGGGTTGAGCTTCTGCCATGTGCAACTCAAAAACCTTTGACTATTATTGATTATATTCAATATCCTTGTTACTTTATGCCTTTAGCTAGTTCATATCCTGAACCACTTACTTTAGCTGATGATAGCTACTACGAAAAAGATACTATAGGTGGTAATGGTGGAAGTGATTCAGATAATGATGGATATATTGACGGTAGTGTAATAAGTAAAAAAATATTTAGATTCTTAAAAGGTTATGAAGCATTTGCACCAACTTCTTATTTAGATAGTGGAGGAGTTCCTACTATTGGCTATGGCACTACACAAGCAAGTGGTTACTGGGATAGTTTATTCCCTTCATGTACTGAGGAGAAAGCGAGTCAAGTATTAGCCGAGAGCATTTACAATAATTATGCATCTAGTTTATTAAATGCCTTTAAAAATGATGGGGTTGATGTTAATGCTATAAAAACACGACACTTTGATGCCTTTTTATCACTTTGCTATAACTGTGGGCTTGGTGGGGTTACATCTTCTCCAATGTACCAAAAATTTATTAAAAATATGAATGACACAACCGTTACAGATGGTTGGGAAAGTTGGTATATCTCTGACGGTATTAATGTTTTAGAAGGGTTAAAACTTAGAAGACAAGCTGAGAAAAATATCTTTAATAATGGCTCATATGAATTTAGAACTATCGCAATTGTTGGTGGTGGAGTTGTTACAGATAATAACG
>JAGAVZ010000002.1 GCA_017941635.1 Cellulosilyticum sp. | reverse complement strand
CACCTAGCTTGCCTGGAATTGTCGCACCTAAAACTGCTGCTGATATTATTTACCAATGTCTATTACTCATCTTACGTAATCAGGGGGCTATACTATGAAAAACTTGAAAGACCTTAACCTAGGCGTGGCATTATGTGGTTCATTTTGTACTTTCACCAAAGCAATCCAAACCATTGAAGACTTGATAAACCTAGGTGTAAACGTGACACCTATTATGTCTTTTAATGCTTATGAGACTTCTACTCGATTTGGTGAAGCAAGTGCTATTATTTCAAAGATTGAAAGTATTACTGGTAAAGAGATCATCCATTCTATCGCTACTGCTGAACCACTTGGACCAAAAAGTATGATTGATGCCATCCTTATTGCACCTTGTACCGGAAATACCCTTGCGAAACTCAATTATGGTATCACTGATACCCCACCGCTCTTAGCTACGAAATCCTTAATGCGAAATGGAAAACCTATTATTATCTGTTTAGCGACTAATGATGGTTTGGGAGCTAACCTCAAAAATATTGGTGGTCTGATAAACAAGAAAAATGTGTTCTTTGTGCCACTTGGGCAAGATAGTCCGATTGCAAAACCTTATTCTCTTGTTGCAGACTTCTCTCAAATACTACCTACATTAGAAGCTGCTTTAGATGATAAACAAATTCAACCTGTGTTCATACAATATTAATCTTAGAGAACTGATACCATAATATAATGGTACAGTTCTCTTTTATCTATCCCATTATAAATTCTAAAATAAGCTATTCACGTTGTGTGATAATTCTTAATTTTATGTTATAATCATCTTAATGCATAGATTATATTCAACATTAAGGGGAGTTGATATATATGCAAATCAAGGGAACAGTCATTAAAAATACTACATTACCATTCGCTCTGGTATGGTCTCAATATGAAGATTTAAGAAGCAATGCATCAAGAATCGCCTATCTTGCTGCTTGCAAATCTCAATTTGAGTCCTTACCTATTGTATTAGTAAGTGAAGATGGTTCAGGAAATCTCATCTATTTTGGAGATACAGATTTAGTTCACTGGCTAGAAAGTCAAAAGTATCTATCCATAAAATGGGAAACATATAGTATTTAATTTTGGTTGACTTTATTATTACATATTTTTTGACATAATCTATGCATATACCGCCAACAAAGACTCTAGAGTACCTCTCTAGAGTCTTGAATTATTTAATGGGAAAAGTTATAATTTTTTATAGAATATTTTCACATTTTAATATAAGGAGAACGCCATGGCAAAAAAAGGACACTTTGCTCGAATTATTCTTAATACATTATTCAGTAGTTGCCTATTAGGTATTGGTGCATGGGCAACCTTCCATTTTACCCACACCACTTATCAGTATGCAGAAAATATTATTGTCTCCGAAGCAGAACGCGTAAAAAGCACAGAAGTTTCTAAAACCAACTTAGTGATTACTGAGCATACAACATTAGAAGATATTGCTACTGCTCTTTACACTGATGGTTGTATTACCAATAAAGATTACTTTATAGTAGAAGCGAAACTTGATGATACAACTTCAGGATTTATCCCTGGAGAATATTCTATTAGTAGCAATATGTCTAGTGGAAAAATTTTAGAGCTCCTTACAAAAGATATCTCCGAAGAAGAAACCATTAAATTTACCATTCCTGAAGGCTATACGATTGATCAAATTGGTGAGATTCTTGAAAATAAAAATATCGTGACCAAAAATGAATTTATTGAGGCTGTTAAAAATAGAGACTATACTGCTGAATATAGTTTTTTAAAGGATATGCCTTCTAATCCTAACTATAAATATACTTTAGAGGGGTATCTCTTCCCTGATACTTATACTGTACATAAAGATATTTCATCAGAAGAAATTATTGTTATGATGCTCAACCGTTTTGAAGAAATATTATCAAGATATCAAAGTTATGTAAACGCTTCTTCCTACTCTATTCAGGAACTATTAACAGTTGCTTCCATTATCGAGCAAGAAGCAAAGCTTGATGAAGAGCGCCCATTGATTTCAGGCGTTATTTATAATCGTTTAGATGCAGATATGAAACTTCAAATGTGTTCTACTGTACAGTACTCACTTTCTAAACGTAAAAGTAAGCTCACAACTGAGGATTTACTAATTGATTCCCCATATAATACTTACCTTTATTCGGATCTTCCTATTGGACCTATTTGCAATCCTGGAGAAGCTTGTCTAAAAGCTGCTATTATGCCTAGTGAGCATGACTATTATTTCTTTGTTCTTAAAAATGCAAATGAAGGCTCTCACTACTTCAGCAGTACTATAGCTGAACACGTTAATGCCAAAAATCAATATCATCAATCTTCAGATATCAATTTTATAGAATAATCCAAAAGGTGCTACCTCATGTAAGCACCTTTTTCTGCGTAAGTTTACAATTTCCACTTGAATAAAGTGGTATTATGCTATATATTGACATAAGAGATTATTTTAGAAAGGGTCTATTTATGAGTGAAATTAGTTATAGCTATATTGTTGAATATTTAAGAGCACTTCACACTGCTCCTAGCTCGCCTGTTTTGGCTGAAATCGAAACACAAATTGCGATGGAGACTGAAACATGGCCTATTATTAGACCAGAAGTGGCAGATTTTATGGGTGTTCAACTCTCATTAATTAAGCCTAGTACAATACTGGAAATTGGAACAGCGGTAGGTTATTCATCTATTTTAATGAGTGGTTATTTACAAGAAGGCGGAAAAATTACAACGCTTGAACGTTTTCCGTATATGCTAGGTAAAGCAAGAGAAAATATAAAAAGAGCGAACCTAGAGGATACGATTGAAATTATCGAAGGCGATGCTGCAGATACACTCCGTACCCTTCCGGATGAGCACTATGATGTTGTTTTTATGGATTGTGCTAAAGGTCAGTATATTAACTTCTTACCAGAATGTATTCGTGTACTGAAACCAGGCGGATTACTTATTACAGATAATGTCCTTCATAAAGGCAGTGTTGCCAAATCTCGTTATTTAATTGACCGTAGACAAAGAACTACGCACTCAAGACTTCGAGATTTCTTATGGACCATTATGCACTCAGAAGAACTTGTCTCTACAGTAATGCCATTAGGTGATGGTGTGGCATTAAGTTATAAAATTGGAGGAAATAAAAATGCGTAAAAAAGTAGAACTTCTTGCTCCAGCAGGTAGTTTAGAAAATTTAAAAGTAGCTGTACTTTATGGTGCAGATGCTGTTTATATCGGTGGAAATAAATATGGTCTTCGTGCCAAAGCGAAAAATTTTACAGAAGAAGAAATGAAAGAAGGGATTGAATTTGCTCATGCTCATGGTGTAGATGTTTATGTAACATGTAATATCTTCGCACATCATCAAGATTTTGAAGGCATGAAAGAATACTTCATCCACCTTGAATCAATTGGTGTAGATGCTTTAATCGTAGCTGATCCTGGTGTATTTAGCATTGCACGTGAAGTTGTACCAAATATGGAAATTCACATTTCTACTCAAGCAAACAATACAAACTACCATACTGCTCTTTTCTGGGTTAAACAAGGTGCAAAACGTATTGTAACTGCTAGAGAGCTTTCATTCGAAGAAGTTAAAGCAATGCACGATAATCTTCCAGAAGATGTTGACCTTGAATCATTCGTTCATGGCGCAATGTGCATGGCCTATTCAGGTCGTTGCCTCATGAGTAACTATCTTACACATCGTGATGCCAACCATGGTGAATGTGCTCAACCATGTCGTTGGAAATACAGCGTTGTAGAAGAAACAAGACCAGGTGAATACATGCCTGTAGAAGAAGATGAACGTGGTACTTATATCTACAACTCTCGTGACTTATGTATGATTGAATACATTCCAGAACTTATTGAAGCAGGTATCTATAGTTTCAAAATTGAAGGACGTATGAAAACACCTCTATACGTTGCAACAGTTGTTAAAGCATATCGTGAAGCTATCGATACTTACCTTAAAGATCCAGCTGAATATGAAGCAAAAAAAGACTACTTCTTACAAGAAGTAGGTAAAGCAAGTCACCGTGCCTTCACAACAGGTTTCTATGAACACAAACCAACAGAAAAAGACCAAACTTACGGACACAACTCTTATGTACGTAACTACAACTTCTCTGGTGTTGTTAAAGCATATGATGAAGAAACACAAATGGTAACAATTGAACAACGTCGTAAATTCTCTGTAGGGGATGATTTAGAAATCTTAGTACCAAACGGTCCATTTATCCCAGTTCACATTGATGAAATGTTTGATGAAGAAGGCAATAATATTGAGTCTGCTCCACATCCAACACAAATTGTACGTTTCAAATGCGAACAAAAAGTACCTGTACCATCTATCCTTAGAAAATTTGATGTAACAAAATTCACAGAATAAACTTTTAGGTGCACAGTCCTTATAGGATTATTTATATCACTCAAACCACAGTTCACTGAATATAGTCGAACTGTGGTTTTGTTTTTGCCGTTTATCTATTCACTATGTATAAAAGGGATAGCCTTAGCCTTTTAAGACCTAAGTTATCCCTTTATACCAATTTGCCTACTATTATAATGTGCTTATTTAAAATTATCTTTAAGCACGCTTACCACTCTTTCGTAATTTGATCCTCCGTTAAATCAAAAATATCCATAAAAGTTTTTAAATCTTTTGGACTGATGATGAGCATTTCCTCATGAAATTTACCTGATTTAATTTCTTTAAATCCAGCCACTTTTTCTTGACTACATATACTTGCCTTAAGCACAGGTTTTAATGTTGACTTATCATAACTTCTTTTTTCTAACTTTTTCTTTTTAAATAACATTATTCCACCCTCTTCATGCTTAATCTTATTGTTACTATATGTCGTCAGCCCTGTCCAATATTCCCTATTTTTGACTATTAAGCATATCTTTATAATATTGCTGTATGCTACAAACTCATAGTGGTAACTTTATAATTACAAAATATTCTAATCATATTAATTTTATCAGCTTAAACTACTCTAATGTACTATACTTGCTACTAATGTTGTATATTGTTTCATGTGACGACTAGATATTAGTTTTTTGTATAGTTTAACAACTGATCCTTAGTACATGCACTAAATGAGCATCTCCTTCATACAATAATTATGAGCCCTTTCTTAGGAGGTGCGCTTTACTATGCTCCCAGTATTCTGCTTTTCATATTTTAGTAGTATTTCTTCCTTTCCACAACCTTTATCTGTTGAAGAAGAAAAGTACTACCTAGAGCGCTATCAATCCGGTGATGAAACTGCTAAGAATATATTAATAGAACGCAATTTAAGATTAGTAGCCCATATCGTTAAGAAATATAATAATACCACTAATGATATGGATGATTTGATATCTATTGGAACAATAGGCCTTATTAAAGGTATTACTTCTTTTGATCCTAATAAATGCACTAGGTTGGCTACTTATGCTGCTCGATGCATTGAGAATGTAATCTACTCACTATGGAAACAGTCTATTATAGCTTTTCCTATACAATGCTTGATGCTCTAAGTAAAGGTGAAACCGTTGGGGAGCGTATTGCGTACCATCGAAAAAGAAAAAAACTAAGTCAGCAGCAATTAGCCGACTTAGCTGGTGTAAGCGTATGTACTATTAAAAGAATGGAAAATTATAAATGTGAAAGTAATTTCTCTACATATCATAAAGTAGTTACTGCTTTACAAGTTAATCCTGATTTGATTTACGATGATTATTTTAAATTCATTACTAGTGATTACTCTCAGTGGCTTAAAAGTTTTAGGTATAAACATAAACTCACTCAGATGCATCTAAGTGAGCTATTACATGTACATGTCAAAACAGTTATGCGTTGGGAGCAAAAAGAACTTATTCCTAACCGAAAACATTATCAGTTAATCCAACAACTTCGATAACTCTATATCTATTTTCAACTCCTAAGAAAACACCACCATCTTAATTTATCAAGATGGTGGTTCATTAATACTATAATCTCATATGTTTCATCTTGCACTATTAAATCGCATGTAATATCCTATGCTATGAGTATATTTTTATTGCTATATTTCAAGCAATAGATATGTTAGCTGAAAATGTACATGTACGTGAACTAGTCCAATCTAAACTTATATTATGTCTCATATCTTTTTCTATAATGTTACTACTACTTCTCCACCTATTGTATTTGTTTTAATTCTATTCATCTGTGAAATTTCACCTAATGTTACATCAAAATCAAAACAGAAAAATTCTAATATATATGGTATCTCTATATACGGAATATATAATCTGTCCATAGATTTTAAATACATCTCTAGCATGATTTCTTTGACCTTAATATGCTCAATAGGATATTGTGCAACCAACTGGTACATACCAGTTTTCCCTGCAGTTTCTATAATATTAAAATCAATCAAAGTATTTGTTATGCGATTAATTGCATATTTAATGGTGCTACGTTCCCCCCATAGTTCATAGATTCTTTCTCTAATATATGCTACATTTACAACATTTTCTATGGAATAAATCTTTGCTGCAGCTTTTAAATAATCTTTAAATATAGGGTATGCATACATAAGCATGCAATAGTGCAGTACTAATTTTTCACTTTCTTTTATATTGTGAAATATTTTTAGTGCATCTTGTTTACTATCTTCTATTACCTCATCTGTTTTAACCCAAGCACTCATAATATTTGCCAAAGCTTTATTCTGATTATCTCCATTACTTATGGTTAGAGAAATAAGTTCAAGTACGCTTTCACGAATTTCCTTAATATCTGCCTCGGCTATCAGTTTTTCAACACATCTATCTAGCCATTCTTTTTTTACGTTTCTATCAAATCCTATTTTTTTCTGCATCCTTCTCTCCTCTTATGTGTATAAATGGAACTATTATTTCTTCTAAGCTTGCTCCACCGTGAGTCATTATAATATCATCTCTTTTGGTAGAAGCATAATTACTTTCTAGTATTTTGTATTGGTATTTATCAGGTAAAGCATGAGATTTAAAGTCAATCATATACTCTATCTCAGCATCATGAAATTGCTCAAACACTTTGGCTCTTTGACCAGAGCTTGCTATAGCTACACTTTTTCTACGTGTTGCCCCTATCCCTCTAGCCTCTATATTACCATGATCTGCTGTTAAGATAATCTCATAGCCTTCTTCTATCATTTCTTTAATAAACTTCTTCATATCTGTCTGTTGTTCTAACCATAGTCTTATATCCTGATTCATTTGCTTTTTTCCAAAAGTAACTTTATGCATCATTTCATCTATTGTCTTAACGACTATACCAACTATCTCTTTATTTCTTATAGCCTCTCGATCAATCTCTTCAAAACATTTAATATTACCTATAAAGGCTATTTTATTTGCCGGATAATCTCTCTGTTCAAAGAATCGTTTAAAGGCCATCTCCTCTTTATCTGTCTTAAATAAACTCTCTTCAAAATATAAAGGCATTACACCTGAAAAGATAGCCTGTCTAGATATTGTAGTCAGTGTGGGAATCATTGCAATACATCCATTTTCTTTATATGAAAATGTTTTATCCTCAATATACTCTTTTATTAAATAATAATTTTCTATGCTCATACCATCCATTACTAAGAGCATAATCTTAGTATTATTTCTTATCCTATAAATTTCAAGGTAATCAAGAATTTTATGGACTACTATCGGTTCTGATGAATGTGAGACACTATGAATACTATCATATTTAGTAGTAACCCACTGTTTCATTTTATCATTGATTCGTTTTCTTAAATAGCTTTCATTACACTGGGTAACAGAATATCCTTCTTCTACTTGCTTGCTTAATTTATGCTGTAATTCGCCATAATAGCAACCTAGTTCTATTACAGATTGATGATTGAATTCATTACCCAATATATTCTCAATCTTGCGTTCAATTAGCTCTATCTGTTTCATATTAAAGCCTTCATCATAACACGTTGTTCCTTCTTGTACCATAAGATTAGCTTGTGTATAAGCTTCACCAATTGGTACACTTTTTAAATACCCTTCTTTAAATAAACTTAAAAAGTACTTTCTAATTTCTGGTGCATAGAAGTTGAGTCTGTTATCTCCCACCTCTCCTTTTACAAATCGCTCCCATTCCTCCTGCAAAAAGTTAAAGAATGTATCTCTAGATTCTAATAGTGAATCACAGTCAACATTGATTAACCGCTTACTCATCTCTTTTTTTAAATAAGCACTAAGTGTATCTTCTAACTTATTATTAGTATAGTAATAAACTATTAAACGCTCCAATAACTCTACTTCACGATAAATGGTATCTATATCTATTCCATAACAAACTTTCAATATGATTTCTATCGTTTCATACTTATTCTTTGATTCACTAAATTTTCTTTTGCTATAGTTATAAAGTTTATCAAGGCATTCATACCTTAATTCTTTTAAAACATCTTCATTGTACTTTGGGAAAATATCTATCATAAATATTGCAACTTCAGTTCCCATCGCCTTTATATCAAAAGGAATATATTCATTGGGTTTGCATTTCATCAGATATCTATTACGGCTATTCTTTATTTTTTTTTCATACACATATCTTAACTCTTCTTGTGTTTCATACTGAATCATTTCATAACCATGCTCCCGAATAAGATGAAGTATTTCTTCACAACTCAAAAGCTGTGTATCATCCCTTACAATCATAAACGGATTTTTTTCATTAAGCCTTAATATCTCCTCTATTTGCTTTTTTAACACGCTACTTTCCTACCTTTGCAAAACAAACTGGTGTAAGTTTTGGAATAATTCGTTTCTGCATCTTAAGCATCTGCTCTAATTCATCTTGTTCCTTTTGTATCTTTTTCAATCTATAGTTCTTTACTTGTTCTAATCCTATTGATTCTATTGCTTCTTTTCTCAGTTTCATAGCGTAACGTAACTTACGCTCTTCTTGTACAATTTTATTTTCAATTTCATTACGTTTTTCTTCAAAGTGAACTTGACCGTGCTCTCTAGCACATTCGTACAATTTATTCACAACAACATCTTCTAATGTGTAAGTTCCTAGCATCTGGATATTTTCTTTTTTATTTAAAAATGTTTCCCACAGTAAGTTAGATGCCCCATATCTAAATACAAAATCCTCATTTAAAAACATAGGGAAATAATACTTACTATCTTTTCTGTCAGAAATGCTTATCTCCCATAAAGACCAGATGCCTTTTTCATGATTAATACCTTCTAACTTCAAACACAGAATCTCTTTAGGATGGATATCGTACTGTAATTCTTCCAACATCTTTTCTACTATAGGACTTGATAACTTAAGTAATGCCTTTTCTGCTATATTTACTTCTTCATCTCTAGAAGTCTTGTAATAGTCATATATCTTTGTTAGATACTCTTTAACAGGCACAACTTGCATATCTTTCAGATTCTTTTTTTCATCTTGTCTTACATCCTTAATGATATCCTGCATCTTTACGGCTTTTTGTGTTTTATCTTTTACAACTGATGCTATCTTATTTGTTCTATAATCTATATCTTTCCCTGAAATAACTGTATCTACAAATACCTCTGTAAAATCTACTTCATTGTCTCCTGCATCTAAGACATCCTCCATCTTATCTACACCAAATTCTTCAAATATAATTCTAAGTTTTTCTTCTAATACCGTCCTTACTCTAAACTCTACAGTATCCTCTATAATAAAATTGAAGATATTAACATCCTTATCCTGACCAATACGATCCACACGTCCTATACGCTGTTCAATCTTCATAGGGTTCCAAGGCAAGTCGTAGTTGAATAATGTACTACAAAATTGTAAATTTAGACCTTCTCCACCCGCATCTGTAGAAATTAAAATTTGATGTTCACTTCTAAACTCTTCTACTACTTTAGTACGCTCCATTAGGTCGAGACTTCCATTAAGTATAGTTACACTATAACCTTCTTTTTCCAGATATCCTCTTAAGTATTCTTGTGTTTTCACAAATTCAGTAAAGATAATCACCTTTTCCTTTGTTTCCTTAAAAGCATTATCACTAAGATACTGAGTCAATCTTTCTAATTTAACATCAATGTATTGGTTCTCTGCTCGTTTAGCAAGAATGAGTAGTGTATCTAGTTCTTCTAATTCCTTCTTTATATTTTTACTTTCAGTATTAACAATCTCTTCTAATAAAGATTCACCATCTTCTTCATTTAAACTGCTGAAATCTATGTTAACACGTCTAGTGACTTCACTTTGTAAGAGTTCTATTCTTCTTTCAATAAAACTTCTTATGGCATATGTACTACTACTCATTAAGCGTTGCATCAAAATCATCAAGAATCCTATATACACCTTTTTTTCTCGTCTTGATTTGTTATAACCATCTTGAACATATTTACTTACTGCGTGATAGAGTACTTCTTGATCTGAATGTCTTATTTGCCAACTAACATTTACAGTTTTTGTCTTTCGCTTTTTGAACAATAATTCACCATCATTATTAGTAGCTATACGCTTTTCACTTCGGATAATATACGGCCCTACTTGTTCCTTGACAATTGCATTAACATTTGGAAAGGCCTCTTTATCTAATAGCTGCATAAGCCTTAAAAAGGATTCTGTCTTGCCTGAGTGCGGTGTAGCCGTAAGTAGTAATAAATAAGGACTTGCATCTGCTAACCCCTTCCCTAACTTATATCTTGCTACATCTGAAGAGCTACCTGCTAGTCTATGGGCCTCGTCAATGATAATTAAATCCCAATTACCATGCACCAATGCCTTCATTCTATCATCATTATAGGTTTTGATTTTCTCTTCACTCCATCCAGTTCTTTTCTCTAACGGCTTTACTGAATCAATAGAGCAAATTACTTGATTAAAGTTTTTCCATACGTTCTGAGTGTTATAAAGCATTTTGATACTTTCAAAGCTTTCTGGAAGTACAATATTAAAGTTTTCACCAAACTTACTACTTAGCTCATCACGCCATTGTAACATCAGTCCCTTTGGTGCAACTACTAAAATACGATTAATGAGTCCTCTCTCTTTTAACTCTTTAATAACCATCCCTGCCTCTATGGTTTTTCCTAAACCTACCTCATCAGCCATTAAATAACGTATCTTATCCCCCTCCATTACACGGCTAATAGCATATACTTGGTGGGGTAAAGGAATAATGCTATCATCTGTAGATGATAGCACCGCTCCTGACATATCGTTTTTAAATTTCCCGATAAGGGTTTGATAATAAAATCTATAGAGCATTTGTGTGGCATCTTGAATATTACTTTCTTGGATGTCTTCTTCTGCCCTGGTATAAACACACTTATTAACTGGATCATATACCTCAATATTTTTCATTCCAAAGAGTGTCTCAATACTTAAAATCTTCACTTCACATCCACTAATTTTATCAAATACCCATGTCCCTATTTGCATTTCTCTTACTCCTCAACCTGTAACTTCGCATTATCATAGTACATAAATAATTTTTGATCTTCTAATATAATAGAATCTGGTAATCTATTACCTACTTTTACAATTGTTTCGAAGTTTTTTTCCTTCCATGCTTTCTTAAATCCTGCTTGGATAGCCTCTATTCTAGCTGTTTTTAATTTACCTTTACCTTCCAAATAAGTATTAAACTGTTTAAGAAGTTTCTTTTCTCTTAGCTTTTCAATGTCACCTTGCTTTGTAATATCAGGAATGTACCATTTTCCTTCTTCATCTTGTAAAAAATTTTCCTCTAATAAATCTGTCAGCTCCGGCATATCTTCATACTTTATCTGTCTTAGTATTTTAACAAACTTGGGTTGAATATCTTGATAAGTTTGTGGCACTGATAGCTCCTGCATTAAGAATCCCAATGCATCTTTTTCACTTGTTATAATGTAAGTCAATTGAACCATCAGTTCATTCTCAGTCCTAACTTCATCATATTTTCTAACTTGATCTGTTAAAAAATACATATCATCCCTTTTAATATAACGCTCATCTAGTCCTCTATAAAATTCACCTGCATCAAT